>JAEZAL010000294.1 GCA_023427705.1 Bacillota bacterium
TAAGAAGTTTGACCATCCGATGAATGTTGTAAATGAAGGAGCTAATGGCTCATTAATGGCAATATTAAACACAGCAGCTGCAGTTGGTTATGGAAATGTTATAAGTTCATTAGCTGCTTTTGGAATAATAAAAAATGGTCTTTTGGGAATATCAGAAAATCCCTTAATTGCTGAAGGAATATCAGTTACCACTTTAGCTGGAATTACTGGTTCTGCATCAGGGGGAATAAGTATAGCTTTAGATGCATTAGGTGAAAATTTACTTCAACTTGCAAGTAAGTCAGGAATAGATCCTCAAGTACTTCATAGGATAGCTACAATAGCTTGTGGAGGTTTAGATAGTTTACCTCATAATGGAGCAGTTATAACATTATTAGCAGTTTGTGGGTTAACTCATAAGAAATCATATTTTGATATCATGGTAGTTTCAGTAATAATACCACTAATAGCATTAGCAGTAGCTATAATATTAGGTTCAATAGGAATAGTTTAAGAATATAAATATTCATATTAAAGGGGTGTGGAAATATTGAAGGGGAAGACTATAAAAGAAATAAATTTAGGGGATAAGGCAAGTTATAGCAGAACTGTAACAGAAGCTGATGTATTATTATTTGGTAGTGTCAGTGGAGATTTAAATCCAGCACATTTTGATGAAGAATACAGCAAAAATACAATTTTTAAGGGCAGGATATCTCATGGAATGTTGTCATCTAGCTATATATCAGCAGTACTAGGGATGCAATTGCCTGGACCAGGAACAATATATTTATCTCAAGAATTAAAATTTATTTCACCTGTTAGATTTGGAGATACAATAACTGCAATGGTTGAGGTTATAGAAAAAGTAGAAGGCAAGAACAGAATTGTTTTGGATACAACTTGTATTAATCAACATGGTAATATTGTGGTAAATGGAAAAGCAGTAGTTATGCCTCCAAAATAATAGAGTAAAGTAGAAAAATTAAATTTAGAATTTATATACTTAAGAGATTGTAATTTTTATAAGTTAAGATTACAATCTCTTTTATTTCTAAGCTTTAATATAAAAATTAATTTTAATTTATTGTGGACTAAAAATATTAAAGTAGAAAATTATATAAGCATTGACATTATTGCGGCATTTAGAATATATTTAAATTAGATAGATTTCAAAAAAGAGAGGTATTTTTGTGAGTGTATAGTATCAAATAGTTAATTTAATATTGATTCCCAAAAAAGTGAGGTTTATAACCTTTATTTGTTGTGGGATTAATTAAACTATATTGATACAAGTCCGCGAATGAAATTACAAGGGGTATACTATACCTTTTTTATGATTGAGTTTTTAGCTGTGGAAGTATCCATGGCTTTTTTTATTTTATAAGTATATTTATGAAGTCTATCTAGATTTCGTAACTTGTATGTTTTTAATACAAGAAAGGAAGATTCAAATGGATAAAATAACATTAGAGAAATTAGATTATAACGAATTAAAAGAAATAGTAAAGAGTTATTGTGTAAGTGGATTAGGAAAAGCATTAATAGATAAACTTGAACCAAGTGGAAATTTAAAGATTGTAAATAAGAGACTTGATGAAACTTCAGAAGGGAAAAGACTTTTAGAAGCATCATACCATATACCTCTTAGTGGAATTTTTGATATAACACCTCATATTGAAAAAATTGAAAAGGGAGCATCTTTAAATCCAGAAGACTTGACTATGATAAGTGACTTTTTAAGAGGATGTAGAAAAGTTAAGTTATTTGTTAAAGATAAGGAAGGATATGCACCAACTCTATGCAGTTATGGAGATAATATTACTGATTTAAGTTATATAGAAGAGGAAATAAATAAATGTATTAGAGGTTCTGTGGTAGATTCTAACGCTAGTAAGGAGCTTAAAAAGATAAGAAGACTTATAGATGAATGTGAAGAAAAAATAAGAGAAAGACTAGATAGGTTCTTAAAGAATAGTGAAAATAAACAGTATATTCAAGAATCTTTTATAAGTAAGAGAAATGGTAGATATACAATCCCAATAAAAGCAGCTTACAAAAAATATGTTCAGGGAACTGTTATCGAAGCTTCATCAAAGGGAGCAACAGTATTTATGGAGCCATATACAATCTCTAGATATACTTCAGAATTAGCTACTTTAAAAATTGAAGAAAGTATTGAAGAATATAAGATTTTAGGCATGCTTACCGAAATGTTAAATGAAAGAATAAGAGATTTAAAAATAAATATAGAAGTAATAGCTGAATATGATATGATTTGGGCTAAAGCTAAGTATAGTAATGAAATTTCAGGAATAAAACCTAAATTAAACGCTCATGGTTATATAAAAATAGTAAATGGAAAATATCCTTTAATTAAAAATGTAGTACCTCTTAACTTTGAAGTTGGAGAGGATTATAGAACATTGATAATAACAGGGCCAAATGCTGGAGGGAAGACAGTTGTTTTAAAAACTGTTGGTATTTTAATACTTGCAGTACAGTCAGGATTCCATATAGCAGCTAAAGAAGGAACTGAAATAGCAGTATTTGATAAAGTATTTGTTGATATAGGAGATAACCAAAGTATTGAAAATGCTTTAAGTACTTTTTCTTCTCATGTAAAGAATTTAGCAGAAATAATAAAGCAAAGTACAAAATCTACCTTATTATTATTTGATGAAATAGGAAGCGGAACTGAACCAAATGAAGGAGCAGCCCTAGCAATAGCTATTTTGGAAGAATTATATCATAAGGGATGTATTACAATAGCAACTACCCATTATGGAGAAATTAAAAATTTCTCAGAATCACACCCAGACTTCGAAAATGCAGCTATGGAATTTAAAAAGGATACTCTTGAGCCTTTATACAAGCTTCATATAGGTAGAAGTGGTGATAGTAATGCCTTATATATATCTAAAAAGATGGGGATTTATGATTCAATAATAGATAAAGCGAGAAAATATATAGAAACAAAAGACTATAATTATGAATTAATTAAAGATAGTAAGATACAAAAAAAGAAGGAAGAAATAGAAATAATAGAAGCTAAATATAACTACTCTATTGGAGATAGGGTAATTCTATTAGATAAAAATGAAAGTGCTATAGTTTATAAAGAGATAGATGAATTAAATAATTTAGTAGTACTTTATAAAAATAATTTTATTGAAGTAAATTATAAGAGAGTTAAGTTAGATGTTAAGGCTAGTGAATTATATCCAGAAGGATATGATTTTAACCAATTGTTTATAAGCTATAAAGAAAGAAAATTAGAACATGATATAAGCCGCGGATCTAAAAAAGCATTGAAAAAAATAAGAAAAAATTCAATAGGGTAATAAATATTTATTACCCTATTGAATTTAAATAAAGTGAGAGTATTAGTGAACTTAAATGGCTATACTCTCATTTTATATTTATAAGGTAATTTATAAATATATGAAAAGATATAAGATTTAATTTGTTGAAAAAGGTTTAACAAGATAGTCCCATTTATATTATTGTCGAATATTATGCTATAGAAAGGATGTGATAAAAAATGAATTATGAAAGAGCTGATTATGGTGGTTTACAGGAATTATACGATAAGTGTAATAATTTAATGGGCTATCATATAACCATAGTTATGAAAGATGGAACTACATTAGATGGAATGATTGAGAAGGTAGATGCTAACGGAATTACTATGTTAGTTGGGGAAGACATTATGGATGATGATGAAAATATGGATCAATCCATGATGAACCAACCTAATGCACAAAGACAATATGGATATGGTGGTGGAATGAGAAGGCATAGAAGGTTTAGACGTAGGGGCTATCCATTTAACTCTATTAGGAGAGTTGTTCCTATTATTTACCCTAATCCATTTTTCCCATTCTTCCCTTATTAATAAATTAAAAGTCGTTATTTGTAAAGTTAATATTGGATTAGTATGGTAAATCCTCATGTTGTAATGTGATATAATTATATTAAATTAAATTACAACTAAGGAGGAATTTATGTTTAAAGTAGCAATCTTTGATTTAGATGGAACATTACTAAATACGTTAGATGATTTAGCTAATGCTTGTAATTATGCTCTAAATAAATTTTCTTTTCCAACACATAATGTTGAAGAATATAAAAAGTTTATTGGAAATGGAATATATAAATTAGTTGAAAGAGCACTACCTAATAATAAAAAAGATAAGGAAACTGTAGAGAAGGTATTAAAAACATTTAGTGATTATTATAATGAACATATGATAGATATGACCAAGCCTTATGATGGAATAGTAGATATTTTAGATGAACTTAGAGCAAAAGGAATAAAGCTTGCTGTTGTATCAAATAAAAAACATGAGTTTACAATAGAAATAGTTAAAAAATACTTTGGAGATAGATTTGATATAGTATTTGGTCATAGAGAAAACTATAAAGAAAAGCCTGATCCAACGTCAGTTTTAGAGGTAATTGAGAAGCTTAATATTTTAAAAAGTGAATGTATTTATATAGGGGATTCTAATGTAGATATATTGACTGCTAAAAATGCTGGAGTTAAGTCAGTTGGAGTATCTTGGGGATTTAGAGGTAGAGAAGAACTAGCAAATGAAGGTGCTAATTATTTGGCTGATAATAATATAGAATTATTAAATATAATATTAAACAGTTAATATAAAGATAGTAGACAAGGAGCTGTGAAAACAGCTCCATTAAGTTTATTTTTACACTTTATTGTAAATATTGACAATAAGCTGATTAAGGGTTTATATTAAAAATATAGCTTTGTAAACGTATCCTATATAGTGTTAATAATTTAACATTATTTGGTCTAATAAAAATATTTTAGTATAGATTACTACTATAATTTTATATATAAGTATATTTGAAGAAGGTGATTTAAAAATATTAAAGGAAAAATTATAAAAATAATTTTAGCAGAGAAAGGAGATTATTTACAATAAATAGACAGAATATTTAAAAAATTGTTTAACGGGAGATTATTAAATCATAGGTGTTTTCCATTAATAATTTAAGAAAAATTTTAAAATAATCATATTATAGATGGAAAGCTTATTATTGAGAATTTTGTTGATGGGAGGATAGGAACATGAATAGGTTAATTAACACCCCTATAGATAAGGCTCAAGAAACAATAGAGCAATTATATGGGGATTTACAAAGAAGAATTGCAGTTAGTCCTAAAAGATCATGTCCAGTTGACTTATCTGCTGCATTTTTAAGAATGTGTCAGTGTCATACATGTGGTAAGTGTGTACCATGTAGAATTGGTCTTAAGCAATTAGAAAATTTAATAGATGATGTATTAGAAGGTAGGGGTACTGAAGATACACTTAGGCTTATTGAAAGAACAGCAGAAGGGATAGCAGATTCAGCAGACTGTGCATTAGGATATGAAGCTGCTGAAATGGTGCTAAAGGGGATTAAAGGATTTAGAGATGACTATGAACTTCATATAAGTGGTTATGACTGTGTAGAAAGACAAGAAAAGTCTATTCCTTGTACTGAACAATGTCCAGCAGAAGTAGATATACCTGGATATATTGCATTAGTTGAAGAGGGAAGATATGCTGATGCTGTTAGACTTATAAGAAAAGACAATCCACTTCCATTAACTTGTGCCTTTGTTTGTGAACATCCTTGCGAAAATAAATGCAGAAGAAATAATTTGGATTATTCTATTAACATAAGAGGACTAAAAAAGACGGCTGTTGAGGAAGCTGGCGATGTACCAATTCCTAAACCATATCCACCTACAAATAAAACTATTGCTATTGTAGGCGGAGGACCTAGTGGACTTACAGCTGCTTATTATCTAAGCCTAATGGGACATAAAGTAACAATTTTTGAAAAAAGAAAGAAGCTTGGTGGAATGCTTCAATATGGAATTCCGAATTATAGATTACCTAAAGATTTATTGGATAGAGAAATTAAAACAATATTAGCTAATGGTGTTGAAGTGAAAACAGAAGTTTCTATAGGTAAAGATATTTTAATGGAAGAACTTCGTAGGCACTATGATGCAGTTTATGTATCAATTGGTGCCCATGGATATAAGAAACTTGGAATATCAGGAGAAGATTCGCCTTCTGCTATATCAGCTGTACAATTTTTAAGAGATGTTGCTGATGATAATCCTCCAGATTTTAAGGGAAAAAATATTGTTGTAGTTGGAGGCGGAAATGTTGCTATGGATGCAGCTAGAACTGCAATTAGACTTGGTGCATCAGAAGTAAGCATAGTATATAGAAGAAGAAAGATAGATATGACAGCATTACCTGATGAAGTAGAAGGAGCTGTAGCTGAAGGTTGTGAAATAATGGATCTTAAGTCCCCACTTAGTATAGAAAAAGATGGTGAGGATAAGATTAAAGGAATATGGGTTCAACCTCAAATAATAGGTCCAGTAGTAGATGGAAGAGCAAAACCTCTTAATTCTAGCAGAGATCCACAATTTATATCATGTGATATTGTAATTGTAGCTGTAGGTCAAGATATTGAGTCTAAGTATTTCGAAAAATGTGGAATAAATACTAAGATGGGAAGAATTATTGTATCAGAATCAGGAGAAGTATATGGACAAAAAGGTATATTTGCAGTAGGAGATTGTGTAACAGGACCATCTACAGTAATTAAGGCTATAGCATCAGGAAAAGTTGCAGCAGCTAATATAGATAGTTTCTTTGGATACAAACATATAATAAAGAGCGATGTGGAAATACCAAATATAAAATTTAGAAGTAGTATTCCATGGGGCAGAGCTAATATGTCTGAAAGACCAGCACAAGAAAGAATAAGAGATTTTAATATAGCTGAGATGTCGCTTACATTAGAAGAAGCTAAGCAGGAAGCAGGAAGATGCTTACGTTGTGATCATTTGGGTTGTGGAGCATTCAAGGGAGGTAGAGTAGATAGATGGTAAATATTATTATAGATAATAAGAATATAGTTGTGCCTAAAGAAATTACAATTCTTGAAGCAGCAAAGATTGCGGGAATAGAAATACCTACTCTATGCTACTTAAAGGACATTAATGAAATAGGAGCATGCAGAGTTTGCTTAGTTGAGATTGAGGGTATTAATAAGCTTGCAGCAGCATGTAATACTCCTATTTCAGAAGGAATGATTATTAAAACTAATAGCCCAAGAGTGAGAAAGGCAAGAAAAATAAATGTAGAACTAATACTTTCACAACATAATTGTCGTTGTGCTACTTGTATTAGAAATGGAAGTTGTAGGCTTCAAAGTATAGCAAGAGATTTAGGAATTAATAGTGCACCTTATAAGGAGGAAATAAAATATAAGCCATGGAGAAAGGATTTTCCTCTAATAAGAGATAATGAAAAGTGTATAAAATGCATGAGATGTGTTCAAGTATGTAATAAAGTACAAACATTAGGGGTATGGGATACTACTGGTAGTGGTTCTAGAACTAATGTTGGTATATCTAAAAATAGTAAAATAGAAGATATAGATTGTTCATTATGTGGACAATGTATAACTCATTGTCCAGTTGGAGCTCTAGTTGAAAGAGATGATACTGAAAAAGTCTTTGATGCATTGGCAGATCCTGAAACAATTACTGTAGTACAAATTGCACCTGCAGTTAGAACAGCATGGGGTGAAGAATTAGGTCTTTCTAGAGATGAAGCAACTGTAGGTAAAATAGTAGATGCTCTTAGAAAAATAGGATTTAATTATATATTTGATACTAGCTTCGCAGCTGATTTAACTATAATGGAGGAAGGCACAGAGTTAATTGAGAAAATAAAAAACGGTGAAAAACTCCCTATGTTTACTTCATGTTGTCCAGGATGGGTAAGATTTGTAAAATCTCAATATCCAGATATGGTATCAAAACTTTCTACAGCAAAATCTCCACAGCAGATGTTTGGTGCAATAACAAAAACCTATTTTGCAGAAAAGATGAATATTGATCCTAAAAAAATATATTGTGTTTCAATAATGCCATGTACTGCAAAAAAATATGAAAAAGATATACCAGGTATTAATGGTTCAAAGGCGAATTTAGATGTAGATGCTGTATTAACTACAAGAGAACTTGTAAAAATGATAAGGGCTGAACATATAAATGCTAAGGACTTAAAAGATGAGAATATGGATAATATATTAGGAGATGGAACTGGAGCAGGAGTGATTTTTGGAGCTACTGGAGGAGTAATGGAAGCAGCGTTGAGAAGTGCTCATTATTTACTTACTGGAGAAAATCCAAAGGTTGATAGTTTTAAAAAAGTAAGAGGGATGAATGGCTGGAAAGAATCTGAATTTGTTATTGGTAATACTACTTTAAGAGTAGCTATAGCAAGCGGTCTTGGTAATGCTAGAAAGTTAATGGATGCTATTAAAAATGATGAGGTTCAATATGACTTTGTTGAGATAATGGCATGTCCAGGAGGATGTTCTGGAGGTGGTGGTCAACCAATACTTTATAATATTGAACTTGCAGAGGATAGAGGAAATGTATTATATAGGCTTGATAAGAGCTCTAAAAAGAGATTCTCTCATGAGAATCCTTTAGTAATTCAATGTTATAACGAATATTTAGGTGAACCACTTTCTAAAAGGGCTCATAAACTTCTTCATTTTTCACATAATGGCTTTCACGAGTAATAAAGTTTCTAATTAATGAAAATTTAAAAGGAGATGTATCGTAAATGATTTTTTATCATTAGCGACACAGCTCCTTTAATTTTTGGCTATGTTTTAAAAGTGTATTAATATTAAGTAAAAGCAATATAATTTTATTCTTCATATAAGCCATAAGTCTTATTTATATCTTGAACAAATAGAATTCCGTTTCCTGGTTTGTCCAACTTTAATTCTTCTCTTATTGAACCTACTATATCTGAAGTCTTATCGTTTTTAGATAAAATTATAACTACTTCTTTTTCTGGTTCTATTTCCATAGCAAAGACCTTGCTAGTTTCATGGATGCCTGATCCTCTAGAATTTATAATAGTTCCCCCTTGAGAACCTGCTTTAGTAGCTGCTTCTATAGCATCTTCTCCTCTTCCTTTATCTACTATTACAGTTATAACATTATACATATTATTCTCTCCACCCTTTTCTTCTTTATTACATTTACAACTTCTAGTTCCAAATACATCACATATATTCGTTGTGAAGGCTATTCCATGGTTAGGTTTGCTAAATTTAAATTCTTCATCTAATTTTACTAAAGCTTTATTTACTAATTCGGTATTAGAAATCATCATTACTACTTCTTTGCTTACATCTGCCAGTCCTATAAAATCTAATATCTTATTGTTTACAGTTCCTTTACCTAAAATTACTGTGCCTCCAGAAATTCCACTTTGTTTTGCTTTTTGCATTACCTTGCTTCCTAATCCTGATTTAACTATAACGCAAAGTAATTCAATATTACTCGAATAACTAAACATTGATATTTAGTCCCCCTTTTTTACTTTAACCAAGTACAAATTATAATAATAATCTTAAAGTTTTATTGTCCGGTAATTATTAACATAAATCTTATCCTACATGAAAGTTAATACTATTTCAATATAAATTAGTTGTAAAATAAAAAAATAAGAAAATATTAAAAATTTTCTTATTTTTTTACTATCTTTTAACTTATTTCTCATATAATCCATAAGTTTTATTTATATCTTGAACATATATAATGCCATTTCCTGGCTCATTAATTTTAATTTCTTTTGAAATTGATTCTACAATTTGTTTCGTTTGCTCTGTTTTTGATAAAATAAGAACTACTTCCTTTTCAGGTTCTATTTCCATAGCAAATACTTTACTAGTCTCATGAATTCCTGATCCTCTTGCATTAATAATAGTGCCTCCTAATGATCCAGCTTTAGTTGCTGCATCTATTACATCCTCAGCTCTTCCTTTATCTACAATAATAGTTATAGAATTATACATAACTTTATCAAAATCTCCCTCTTTAACTTTTTCACTTTCTTTGCAACTTCTAGTTCCAATTATATTAGATATTGATGTTGTAAAAGCTATTCCATGATTAGGCTTTTCAAATTTAAACTCTTCGTCTAATTTTATTAAAGCTTTTTCCATAATACTTTTCTTTGAAATCATTAAAACTACTTCTTTACGTACATCTGCAAGTCCTAAAAATTCTAAAATTTTATTATTTACAGTTCCTTTTCCTAAAAGCACAGTTCCACCAGATATTCCATTTTCCTTAGCTTTGTGAACCACTTTACTTCCTAAACCTAATTTAACTATAACGCAAAGAAGCTCAATATCTTTAAAATTAGAATTATTCAACATCTACCCCAACTCCTTCTTTTTTAGATTTAATTTTAAATATTAAACCTAATATTTGCAGAGCTATAATTGGCGTCATAGCAACCATAGCTATCATTCCAAAGCCATCTATTAAAACATCTGCTCCATCTATTG
>JAEZAL010000296.1 GCA_023427705.1 Bacillota bacterium
ATATAAATAGAACAATTATCTCAAGAGAAGACAGTTTATATTGTTTTCTCTTTTATTTTTAGGGGGATTTATGAAGTGTGTTGTAATACATGGAAGTCCAAGGAGAGGTAACACTTGGGATGTTTTAAATATTGCAAAAGAAGAAATGAGAAAAAAGTGTGAAATTGAATTTATAGATATTGAATTGCGTAAGGAAAATATACCTTATTGTAATGGATGCTTTTTATGTATTTATAAAGGTGAAGATAAATGTCCACATAAAGAGAAGATTAATAATATAGTAAGTAAAATTGAAAATTCAGATGCTATCATAGTTACTTCACCTGTATATTCAATGCAAGTTAGTGGGATTTTAAAGACATTTATAGATCATATGTCTTATAATTTTCATAGGCCTAAATTTTTTAAGAAAAAGGCGTTAGTTATTACTACTACTGCAGGGGCTGGACATATATCTGCAGCTAAGTACATTAAAGATGTCTTGTACTATTGGGGATTTAACTTTGTAGAAACTATGCCTATAGCTTATAGAGGAATGGAATTAAATAATAAAAACATAGAAATAATAAAAAATAAATCTGCTAAATTTGCTGAAGATTTAATGTCAAAGAAAATGCATAATCCACAAGTGAAATCAGTTTTTATGTATAATTTGTGGAGAAAATCAGGAGAAACACCTTTTAAAGAGGGAGATGCAGATTATAGGTATTGGAATAATTCAGGGCTTTCTAAATTTGTTTACCATCCAGATATTAAAATTGGAGTTTTTAAAAGAGCATTAGGAAATGTTACTTATAAATTAATCGGGGGCAAAGTTAAAGCTTGATAAATTGGGTATAAGGTTAAACTTGGAGGATTAATAATGGATTTAATAAACTCTATATATCTAGAATGTAGTGAACTATGGTGGAAATCAGATAGAACTTTCAAATTAGATATGAAGAAATACACTAATAAAGAAAAGAAAAATAAAGAAAAGAACTTAGATAATTATATAGATTTAATAATTAAAAAAATAAATGAATTCCCTAATGAAGATAATAAAAATAAAGAGTGGGAATGTGAATTTAATGAAATTATTGATAACTTTATAGAAAGTGAGAAAGAAACTTTTAAATTAGGAATAATTAATAAAAGTATCAAGGATGATTTTTTTAATAGTACTAAAAGCTTTATAAGAATGGCGAAAGAATTTGATAAAAATCTAAGTTATATTGATATAGGACAAGCTACGCGAAATGTTTGGATTGTAAATATACTGCAAGCAGTCTTTGGAGAGAAAGTACAGATGTCTAATGCTATATTTGGGTATAGTATGTTATATCCATATACAGATAATTATTTAGATGATACAAATATAGAGGATACAGAAAAAGAAAAATTTAATTATAAATTAAAAAAGAGATTAGATGGAGAGCATATAGAAGGTGATAACTTTCATGAAAAATCTGTTTATAAATTAGTTAGCTATATTGAAGAGGACTATAAAAGGAAAGATTATGATGAATTATATAATGCTTTACTTTCTATTCATAAAGGGCAAATAAAAAGTTTAAAACAACAAAATGCTCCTAGTATTCCATATGAAGAAGATATTTTAGGCATATCAATTGAAAAAGGTGGAGCATCAGTATTAGTAGATGGATTTTTAACCAAAGGTAAATTAAGTAAAGAAGAAATATCTTTCTGTATTTTTTATGGTTTCTTGCTCCAACTAGCAGATGACTTACAAGATGTTAAAATAGATATAAAGAATACTCATATAACTATAATGTCACAATTAGCACCTAAGTACATGTTAGATAATATAGTAAATAAACTAATAAATTTTACTGTGAATTTGTTAGAAGAAGAGAAGTGTTTTAAAGGAGAAAATATACCTGAATTAAAAGAGCTTATAAAAACAAATTGTATAATGCTAATATTATTTTCAGTAATATTAAATAAGGAATTCTTTTCAGATGAGTATATAAGAGTTATAGATGAATACTTACCATTTTCTATAAAATATATAGAAAATATTAAGTTTAAACTAAGAAAAAAATTTAAGAAAATAGAATTTCAAGATGCCATTAATTATATTTTAGGAAATAACTAAATATATTTATATAAACAGCTAAAAAAGTAAAATATAAAATTTATATGTTTATTATAGAAACTGTATCAAAACTATAATCTGGCAAAATTATAGTTTTGATACAGTCCTTTTAATTTTACATTTTATATTATTGATTTTATATAGTGCTACAGGACTATTTATCTGATAATGGTAAGGATATGTAATTTTTAACATTTTCTAATACAGAATCATCACCAACAAAAACTATAATATCATCTTCATTTATTATAAAGTAAGGACCAGGTGATAAGAACATGTCTCCATTTCTTTTGACTGCAATAATAGTTGCTTTAGTGTTATGCCAAAAATTTAATTCACCTATGCTTTTTCCAACAGCAAAACTGTCTTTTTGAACTATATTTTCAAAAGGAATTATAGATCCCACATTTCTTAGTTGAGTAGCAAATTCAATTATGTTAGTAATGTTTTTTTCTAATTTATCATCAATTTCTTTTCTTTGTTTTATTAACTCAAAAGTTTCACTATTTAAATATGTAAAGTCAGACTTTGTTTTAAATTTATTTAAGAATTCCTTAGCAGAATCTTTATCGTTTATTATAATACCACTTTTTTCATTAATGGTAACAACATTCATGTCTTTTAAAAGTGCTAATGACCTTCTAATTGTTTCAGGAGACACATTATAAATACTAACTAAAGTTGTTCTACCTGTAATTTTTTCTCCTTCTATAAATTGATTATTAATAATTCTATGAGCTATATCAACTGCAATTTTGATATAGTTAGGTGTTTTAGTTTGTTTAAACAATTGTACCCTCTCCTTTACATACAAATTTTAACATAGAAAATTAGAAAGTAAAACCCTATTATTTTTTATACTAATGCGAATTATTATAAATAAAAGAATAATAAATACTTTTAAAGCAGATAATTTTAATATATGAACATATAGGTAATATAACTATAATTTGTTAGTTAATTGCTTAAGATAGCTATTTCATTGAATTTAAATATTACTTATTCTATAATTAGGTTAATAGTTTAAATATGAGGTATTTGTATGAAGAAGGAAGGTTTAATTTTAGAAAAAGAAATTCTTAAAGAGAAGAGAAAGAAAATTAATGAAGAACTCTTAGAGAAAAAGAGAAGCTTTGATGTTATTGATAAGAAATTAAAGCTTTTAACCAAAGAGTCAAGAGGAAACTATAATGAAGAAAAAGAAACTACTGAAAAAATATATTCAGTTTTAAAAAAAGATATTAATAATTATGAAGAATCAATAAAGGTACCTTATTTCGGAAGGATAGATTTTAGAGAAAATAAATCTCAAGAGGAAAGTATATATATAGGTAAACAATCTGTAAGCTCAAGCCAAGATGGAGAAGAAATTGTAGTAGATTGGAGAACACCAGTAGCTGATCTTTATTATAGTGGAACAGGTGGATATGCTTACTATAAGTCTCCAAATGGAATTATAGAAGGGAACTTATCTTTAAAAAGAAAATTTTTATTTAAAGAAGATAAGTTGGAAGATATTTTTGATGAGGGTATAAATGAAATAATTATCAAAAGTGGATTAGAAGAAAGCGATTTAGTAGATGAATTTTTAAAAATTAATCTAGAAGAGAGTAGAGGAAAGAAATTAAAAGAAGTAGTTGCTACAATTCAAAAGGAACAAAATGATATTATAAGATGGCCAAAGAATTTACCTATAATAGTTCAAGGTTCGGCTGGTTCAGGGAAAACAACAGTAGCGTTACATAGATTGGCTTACTTAATTTATAGATATTCAGATAGTATAAAGGGCAAAGATATATTAGTTTTAGCTCCTAATAAGTTATTTTTAGATTACATATCAGATATACTTCCTAATCTTGGAGTAGGTGAAGTTAATCAAACTACATTTCAAGATTTAGCATTAAAGTATTTAAAAACAAAATCTAAAATTAAGGGCAAAGATGAAAAATTAAGAGATATTATTGAAGCTAATAATATAGAAAAATGTAACTATATAGTTAATTCATCTAAGATTAAAGGGACTTTAACTTTTAAAAGCATAATAGATAGATATATAGCTTTGTTAGAAGGAGCTTCTCTTGATATAAATGATATTACTGTGGAAGGTTATGTTTTATTCCCTAAAAGAGAAATTATGAGACTCTATCTAAAAGATTTAAAAAGCTATCCAATAAATAAAAGAAAAGATGAAATAAAAAGATATTTATTATTGAAGCTAAAAGAAAAAATACAAATACTTTGTTTACAAGTAGATTTAGATTGGGATGTAAAGATTAAAGAAGTAAAAAAAGAATTTGAAGATAGCCATGAAAGAAGAGAAAAATTAATAGAAATATACTCTGAAAGAGATAATATAAAAGAAAACATTAAAAATAATTCGAAAAGAATTATGAGTGAGTATTTTAAAAATTGGAGAGGAATAACCTCAAAGGATATATATTATGACTTATTTAAAAATGAAGAATACTTCGAAATTTCTACTTTAGGTAAAATCCCAAAAGATCTTATGGAGTTTATGAAGGAAGAATTGGAATATAATAATGAAAAAGGCATTATAGATGAAGATGATTTAGGGCCACTATTATATATTAATATGCTATTAGAAGGAGTTGCAGAAAAAGATAAATATTCTCATATAGTAGTAGATGAAGCTCAAGATTATAATCCATTTCAAATTTATTTAATAAATAAATTAACTAAAGGTAACTCTTTAACTTTAGTTGGAGATATAGCACAAGGAATATACTATTATAAAGGTCTAAAGACATGGGATGATATTGTTGATAGAGTATTTCAAGGTAAAGCAACATATATACAACTAACTCAAAGTTATAGGTCTACTGTTGAGATAATAGATTTTGCAGAAGAAGCATTAAAATCACAAAAGCTTAATTTAAAAAATGCTAAACCAGTTTTAAGGCATGGAGATGTACCAGAGATAGTTAAATGTAATAGCGATAAAGAGGCTGTGAAAAAAATAATAGATATAATTAATGAAATTATAAATAGAGGAAAAAGTAGCATAGCTATTATAACTAAGACATTAGATGAAGGAAAGAAAATAGAAAAAATCATAAAAAAGGAAACTAATTTAAAAATTACATTACTAAAAGGTAGTGAAAAAGAAAATAATGATGATATAGTGATAATTCCATCTTATTTGACAAAAGGATTAGAATTTGATGCTACTATAGTATATGACCCAAGCGAAGAAAAATATAATGATAGTATTTTAGACAAAAGACTTTTATATGTTTCTCTAACAAGAGCCTTACATTATGAATATATTATAGAAATTAATAAATTAACTAAAATGATTCATCAGAACAATATTTAAAAGACTAATTAATATAGAATAATCGCATTTAATAATTTTGTTAAATGTGATTATTATGAAATATTTCTATAAAATCAATTAATATATCGACGTTGGAGGCAGTTATATGGTACAAGAAAAATTAAAAGATAATATTTATTGGGTAGGAGTTAAAGATCCTGATTTAAAAGTTTTTGATATAATAATGGAAACTAAAAAAGGAACAACGTATAATTCCTATGTAATTAATGATGAAAAAGTTGCACTAGTAGATACGGTTAAAACTGGCTATTATGACGAATTTAAAGAAAATTTGTTATCAGTTATAGGAGATAAAAAAATTGATTATATTATAGTTCAGCACACAGAATTAGATCATAGTGGTTCTTTGATTAAATTAATAAATGATTATCCAGAAGCAGAGATAGTTGGATCAAAGGCTGCCATAACATATTTAAAAAATATTTTAAATAAAGAATTTAGTTATATTGAAGCTACAAAAGAAATTAATCTGGGTGAAACTACTCTTGAATTTATTACAGCACCAAATTTACATTGGCCAGATACAATTTTTACTTATGTAAAAGAAAGAAAATTATTATTTACATGTGATTTTACAGGATCACATTATTGTCCGGAAGGTAGTATAACATCAAGCTTAAATGATGATTATTTTATTGAAATGAAATATTATTTTGACTGCATAATGGGACCATTTAAGAAATTTGTGTTAAATGGACTTGATAAAATTAAGGATTTAGATATTGAATGTATTGCAACTAGTCATGGACCTGTCCATGTAACAAATATTGAAAAAATACTAAATCTTTATAAAGAGTGGGCAACTGAAGAAGTGGTAGATAATAAAAAGATAGAAATATTCTATATTTCTGCTTATGGTAATACTGAAGAAATGGCTAAGTTTTTAAAGCA
>JAEZAL010000207.1 GCA_023427705.1 Bacillota bacterium
TCTACTTCTTTCATAGAGTGACTTGAAAATAATATAATCTTATTTTCTTTCTTACATTGAAGGATAAAGTCTTGTACAATTCTTGCTGCACTTACATCTAATCCAGTAGTTGGCTCATCAAAAAGCATAACAGATGGATTATGAACTATTGACCTTGCAACAGAGATTTTTTGTTTCATACCTCTTGAGTATTTTCCAACAGGTTTATTTATATAGTCTTCCATTTCAAAGCTTTTAGCTAATATATCTATTCTTTCATCTGCCTCTTTTTTGCTCATTCCATAAAGATTAGCAAAGTATCTTATATTTTCTCTTCCAGTTAATCTATCATATAGTCCTACATCTCCACCAAAAAGTATTCCTATTTCTTTTCTTACCTTTTCAGGATCTGATTTTACATTGATGTCATTTACTTTAATATCGCCCTCTGATATTTCTAGCATAGTAGAAATCATTCTTAAAGTTGTTGTTTTACCAGCACCATTTTCTCCAAGTAGTCCAACAATTTCACCTTTATCTACTGAAAAGGATAAATTATCAACAACAGTTACTTTTTTAAAACTTTTACTGACATTATTTAATTCAAGCATATTGTGCCCCCTTTTATATTTTATTATAGTATTTATTATTTTCAAAAGAGTTATTATATACTATATTACAGTATATAAATGGGAAAATCAATAAAAATATTCAATTTTTTTACAAATTTTAAAAAGATATTTAATAGAAATAAGAATTTATTTAATTATATGAAAGGTTTTGTATAACTATATTTTTAAATTAGGTAAGATAGTACAACAATAAGCATTAAAAGGTTTGGTATAAAAAAACATATTTATGAATAAATATTCATAAATGTATTTTAAATTCACAAATTTTAGTGTATTATAGATAATAAGTAAATGATATGCAAATTATCTACTATCAATATATTTATGTCAGTATAGACTTTGTGGAATTTGAGTGAACAACTAATTCATCGTTGTATAAATATAAATAATCTTGACATGCTTGGTGGAAAAATATAGAATATTATAAAAGGTGAAAAATGTTTATCAAGTTAAAAAGTACACTTTAAATTGGTCCTGTGAGGCCAGAAAGGGAGTATGTATTTATGTTATATTTATATTCACAAAATAATTGCATAGCAATGTCAGTTAGGACTTTTTCTAATACTGATATTAAATATAGAAGGATAGTAGGGAGAAAACATTAGGTTTGTTGTCTCCTTAGTATCCTTTTTGTTTTAGTAAGATAAGCTTTTATGAAGTGTATTTTTAGCTATATATATTTATATTTTAGGAGGGCTAAATATGAAAGGGAAGCTAATATTAGAGAATGGAATGATATTTGAAGGCAAAGCTTTCGGATACTTAAAAGACAGTATAGGAGAAGTAGTTTTTACTACAGGAATGACTGGATATCAAGAGGTTTTAACTGATCCATCTTATTATGGACAGATTGTTACTATGACTTATCCCCTTATAGGTAATTATGGAATAAATTTAGAAGATATGGAATCAAAGGCTCCAAAGGTTAAGGGGTTTATAGTAAGAGAAAAATGTAATTTTCCTAATAACTTTAGATGTGAAATGGATATTGAAAGTTATTTAAAACAAAATAAGATAATAGGATTAGAAGGTATAGATACTAGAGCATTAACTAAGGTATTAAGAAATTATGGAACTATGAAGGGTATGATTTCTTTAGAGGATATTACTTTAGAAGATGTTAAAGAAAGAGTAGAAGGCTTTTCAAATAAAAATGCAGTTAGTATGGTAACTACAAAAGAAAAGTACACTGTAGAAGGAAAAGGAAAGCATATAGCAATAATAGATTTTGGAATAAAAGAAAATATAATTAGAAACTTTAAAAAGAGAGACTGTAGATTAACAGTATTCCCAATGAATGCAACAGCAGAAGAAATTTTAGAGATAAATCCAGACTTAGTGTTTTTATCAAATGGTCCAGGAGATCCAGAGGATTTAGGAGATGTAATAACAAATATTAAAAAGTTAGTAGGAAAAAAACCATTAGCTGGTATATGTTTAGGACATCAGATTTTAGCATTAACCTTAGGTGGTAAAACTACTAAATTAAAATTTGGTCATAGAGGATGTAATCATCCAGTTAAGGATTTAGAAGAAAATAAAGTTCATATTACATCACAAAACCAGGGTTATGTTGTTGAAAAATTGCCAGAAGATGTTGTAGCAACTCATATCAATATTAATGATGGAACTATTGAAGGAATGAAGCATATAAAACTTCCAATATTCTCAGTTCAATTTCATCCAGAAGCTGCAGCAGGTCCACAGGATAGCCAGTATATATTTGATAAGTTTTTAAAGTATGCACTATAGGAGGGTTTAGATATGCCATTGAATAAAGATATTAAAAAAGTTTTAGTTATAGGGTCAGGGCCAATAGTTATAGGACAAGCAGCAGCGTTTGATTATTCAGGAACTCAAGCATGTCAGGCATTAAAAGAAGAAGGAATAGAAGTAGTATTAGTAAATTCAAACCCAGCTACTATTATGACTGATGCAGAAGTTGCTGATAAGATTTATATAGAACCATTAACAATAGAATTTTTAGAAAAGGTTATTGAAAAAGAAAGGCCTGATAGTATGATTACAGGAATGGGAGGTCAAACAGGACTAAATTTAGCTGTAGAATTATATGAAGCAGGAATTTTAGATAAATATAATGTAAAAGTAATTGGTACTTCTATTCAATCTATTAAAGAAGGGGAAGATAGAGAGCTTTTCAGAAATATGATGAATAGAATTAATGAACCGGTTATTCAAAGTGAAATAATAACTGAAATGGAAGCTGGAATTAGATATGCAGAGCAAATAGGTTATCCAGTAATAGTTAGACCAGCCTATACACTAGGAGGAACTGGTGGCGGAATAGCTGATAATGAATCACAGCTTAGACAAATATTAGCATCAGGATTACAACTAAGTACTATTGGGCAAGTTTTATTAGAAAAGTCAGTTAAGGGATGGAAAGAAATAGAGTATGAAGTAATGAGAGACTCTTATGGAAACTGTATAACTGTATGTAATATGGAAAACATTGACCCAGTAGGAATTCACACTGGAGATAGTATAGTTGTAGCACCATCACAAACCTTATCAGATAAAGAATATCAAATGCTAAGAACTTCAGCAATTAATATAATAAATGCTGTAGGAATTGAAGGAGGATGTAATGTGCAATTTGCATTAAATCCAAATTCTTTTGAATATGCAGTAATAGAAATTAATCCAAGGGTTTCAAGGTCATCAGCTCTTGCATCTAAGGCAACTGGATATCCAATTGCTAAGCTAGCTGCAAAGATAGCTTTAGGATATGGGCTAGATGAAATTAAAAATGCAGTTACACAAAAAACTTATGCTTGTTTCGAACCAACATTAGACTATGTAGTAGTAAAGATTCCAAAGTGGCCCTTTGATAAGTTCTTTACTGCAGATAGAGCTTTAGGAACTAAGATGATGGCAACTGGAGAAGTAATGGCTATAGGTGCTAATTTAGAGGCAGCTTTATTAAAGGGAATAAGAAGTTTAGAAATCGGAAAATATTCATTAGATCATCCAAAGTTTAAAGAGTTAAGTATTCAAGAATTAAAATCAATAGTAGTAAAACCTGATGATGAAAGATTATTTGCATTAGCTGAAATGATAAGAAGAGATTACAGAATTGAAAGTATAGCTAAAATAACAGGAATAGATATATTCTTCTTAGAAAAGTTTAAATGGATAGTAGAAGAGGAAACTAGACTAAAGCTAAGCAAAATAGAAGATTTAGATAAAGAATGGTTATTAAGTTTAAAGAAAAAAGGATTTTCAGATAAGGCAATAGCAGATATGCTCAAAGTTGATACTGAAGATGTTTATAGATTAAGAAGTATATGGAATATTAAACCTGCTTATAAGATGGTTGATACTTGTGGGGGAGAATTTGAAGCTTTATCACCATACTATTATTCAACTTATGAGCAATATGACGAAGTAGAAGTATCTGATAAGAAAAAAGTAATAGTTATAGGGTCAGGACCAATAAGAATAGGGCAAGGTATAGAATTTGATTATGCTTCAGTACATTGTGTAAAATCATTGAAGAAAATGGGAATTGAAACTATAATAATAAATAATAATCCAGAAACAGTAAGTACAGACTTTAATATTTCAGATAAGTTATATTTTGAACCACTAACAGAAGAAGATGTATTAAATATAATTGAAAAAGAAAATCCATATGGAGTTATACTACAATTTGGAGGCCAAACAGCTATTAAACTTGCTAACTTCTTAAAGGAAAAGGGAATTAAAACTTTAGGAACTACAGCAGATCAAATAGATATGGCTGAAGATAGAGAGAAGTTTGATGAATTATTAGAAAGCTTAGGGATAGATAGGCCAAAGGGCAAGGGTATTTGGACAATAGAAGAAGGTGTAGAAGAAGCAAGGAGATTAGCATTCCCTGTTCTAGTAAGACCTTCATATGTTCTAGGTGGACAAGGTATGGAAATTACTCATGACGAGGATGAATTAAAATACTATTTAAAGAATGCCTTTGTTAAGGATAGTAAGAATCCAATTTTAGTAGATAAGTACTTAATGGGTAGAGAAATAGAAGTAGATGCTATATCAGATGGAGAGGAAATATTAATTCCAGGAATTATGGAGCATTTAGAAAGAGCTGGAGTTCATTCAGGAGACTCAGTTACAATGTATCCAAGCCAAAATATAAGCAAGAAAATTAAAAATAAGGTATTAGAATATACAAAGAAAATAGCAATTGCTATAGGAATAAAAGGTATGATTAATATTCAGTTTATAGAGTTTGAAGGACAGCTTTATATAATAGAAGTTAATCCAAGGGCATCAAGAACTGTTCCATATATAAGTAAGGTAAGTAAGGTGCCGATAGTAGATTTAGCTACAAAAGTAATGTTAGGATATAAATTAAGAGATTTAGGATATGGAGTAGGTGTATATAAAGAGCCAGACTTAGTATCTGTTAAGGTGCCAGTATTTTCAACACAAAAGCTTCCTAAAGTGGAGGTTTCATTAGGACCTGAAATGAAATCTACAGGAGAAGTATTAGGTGTTGGAAGAAATATTAAGGAAGCATTATACAAGGGCTTTGTAGCAGGAAGTATGTATCCTTCAAGTAAAAAAGGAAAGATACTAGCAACAATAAAAGATCATGATAAGAAAGAATTTTTACCTATAGCTATGATGTTAGCATCAGTTGGATATAAATTTATGGCTACTGAGGGTACAGCGAAGCTTTTAAGAGAAGCTGATATAGAAGTTGAAGTAGTAAGAAAGTTACATGAGGAAAATCCAAATATATTGGATATAATTAAAAATAATGAAGTAGACTTAGTAGTGAACACTCCAACTAAGGGGAATGACTCTAATAGAGATGGTTTCTTAATAAGAAGAACAGCTGTAGAAAGAAATATCGGTGTAATAACAGCTTTAGATACTATAAGAGCAATAGCAGAAGTAAAACTTCAAGGGATAGATGAAAGAGTTTTAGAGGTATTTGATATAACAAAATAAGATTAAAATATAAAGGGATTAGAATAGATTTCTAATTCCTTCTATTATTTTCAAAATTAATTATATAAAAATTACCAAAGTTGTTGACAATGAACGTATGTTCGGTTAATATAAAGATAGAACTTATGTTTGCTCGGGGGTGTTATAATGAATAACGATATTTTTGTAAAATTGAATTATAAAACAATTGGAGAATTTAAGAGCTTAATAGTAGATAGACAACATAAAAATTATGATAATAATAAATATATGATTTGTACAGGAAAGTACGATAAAGATGGATGGACTTTTGTATTTAAGGCAAATAGTTTAAAAGAAGCAGAAGACTTTATAGATAGAAACTCTATAAAAAAGACAAATATAATTA
>JAEZAL010000212.1 GCA_023427705.1 Bacillota bacterium
GAAAATACTATATGATAATGCTGAAAGAAATGCTACGATCTATACTTTTGCCTTTGCTTCAGAAGATAGTATTAAAAAAGAGAGTATAAATAATATTATTTCTAAATTAAGTAAAGAAAAATATGTAGTAGATAATAAAGCTTTAATAGTAGATGCATCAGAAAACGGTACTATGTTTGCAGGTAGTGAATTATTTAGTATAGAAAAATTAAAAACAAATGTATTACCTTATAGTGAAGCTAAAGAAATATTTAATATAATTGATAATAAAAAAGGTGAAAAGCTATTAGATGAAAATGAGATTAAAGATAATAATGCTATTTACCTTAAGAGGCCTGGAACATTAATGAGTCTTGCTAGTAATCCATCCTCTATAACTATAGGAGATATTAATTTAGATATATTAGAATATGCAAGAACAGAGCTTTTAGGAACTTCATTAAATAACAGTACTCTTATAGTAAGCGATGATATGTATAATAATCTTAAAGCTTATGGTAAGGAAATAAATTTTTATGGTGTTAAATATAGTGATGAAAATTCAGTAGAAAATAATATTGAAAATATAACAAATGAATTAGAAAGTGCAGAGGTTATTACAGATAATAGTTTAGCTTATTATGGTGCATATGACCTTGCTTCTGTATCTTGGTTAAAGATTGTTTATGCTATAGGGTCATTTTTATTTTTAGTATTTATATTAGCAGATGGAAGTATAATTTATATGAAAATATATAGCGATGCAAATGAGGATAAAGAAAAATACAATACTTTATTAAAAATTGGTGCGGATAAAAAAGATATAAGTAAAGTAATAAATAAAGAAGTAATGATGTTTTATGTATTACCACTTATTGTAGGAGCAGTTCATAGTTTCTTTGCAATAAAAGTATTAAGTGATTTTATGAGTGAAAATTTATTTATTGTTTATTTAATAAGTCTTTTAGTTTGTATTTTAATCTTTGGATTATTAGCAAGCTTATCTATAAGTACATTTAAAAAGATTATTAAGATTAAATAAAATAATTAAAAAGTTTTAAAAAAAGTGGTATAGTATAATAGATAAAAAGGGGTTAATTAGACTAAATTTGGAGGGAATTAAATGGATTTTTTAGAAATTATTAAAGCCATAATACTTGGAGTTGTAGAAGGAATTACAGAATGGCTTCCTGTAAGTAGTACAGGTCATATGATATTAGTAGATGAATTTTTAAAGCTTAAAGTATCACCAGAATTTATGGAGATGTTTTTAGTAGTTATTCAGCTTGGTGCTATTATGGCAGTTGTTATTTTATATTGGAAAAAGATTTTCCCATTTACATTTGATAAAAAGGGAATGCATATAGAAAAAGAAACTTTCTCTATGTGGTTTAAGATAATAGTTGCATGTTTACCAGCAGCAGTAGTAGGACTTTTATTTGATGATCAGCTTAATGAATTATTCTATAACCCAACTACAGTAGCAGTGATGCTTATTATCTTTGGTATATTATTTATAGTTATTGAAAATTACAATAAAGGTAAAAGACCAACTATTACAAGTTTAGCTGATATAACATATACATCTGCAATAATAATAGGTGTATGGCAGCTTATAGCAGCAGTATTCCCAGGAACTTCACGTTCTGGTGCAACTATAGTAGGAGCATTATTAATAGGTGTATCTAGAACTGTAGCAGCTGAATTTACATTCTTCCTTGCTATACCAGTTATGTTTGGTGCAAGTGCATTAAAATTACTTAAATTCGGGCTTAACTTTACAGGAAGTGAGCTTATGTTATTAGCTGTAGGCTTAGTTGTTGCTTTTGTAGTATCAATACTAGCAATTAAATTCTTAATGTCATATATAAAGAAGAATGATTTTAAATTCTTTGGATGGTATAGAATTGTGCTTGGAATTATAGTTCTTGCATATTTCTTTATAATTAAATAAAAAAGTACAACATAAAATGAAAATATAAAGCAGGGCCAAGATTATACCAGTTTAGAAAAGGCAATAACTATTAATATCTTAGATTTTGAATTTCTAGGTACAGAAAATTATCAATCATCATTTCATTTATGGGAAGATATAGAGAAAGATTATATGTTAACAGATGTTGCAGAGATTCATTTTCTAGAGTTACCTAAGTTTAGAAGAAAAAAGTATAAAGATTATAGAGAGAATGCTATAGAAAGATGGCTTGCATTCCTAGAAAAAGATATATCTGATACTACATTAAAGGAGTTGATCAGTTTGGATACAGCAATAGAAAAGGCTGAACAGAAAATCGAATATCTTAGTAGTGATGAAGAAACTATGAGGATTTACTATGAGAGAGAAAGATCATTACACGAAAGAGTAAATATGATCAGTACAGCAGAAAAAAGGAAAGTAGTAGAGATAGCTAGGAATTTATTAGATGTTTTAGATAATGAAACGATAGCTTTAAAACAGGATTAGATATAGAAGAAATTAAAGATTTAAGAGATAAGAATTGATAGGATAGGTGAAAACCTATCCTATTTTCATAAAAAATTAATCAAAATGTGAGTTTGAAATTTTATTAATTATATTGTATATGGGCGAGTCTAAACTTTCTATATACGTTGCGGTGAACCGTACCATAAGTAAATCTCCTAATTTATGATTTGGATAGTTGAACTTATACCTACTAACAAAGGTGAGTAGTGTGTTTCTTTTAATAATAGAAAATTAATAGCTTTAGGTATTGATATAACGTATCTAAGGTTATTTTTATATAAAGTTATTTGCTAAAACCATCCACTTTAACACCAGACTTTTGTTTGGTGTTATTATTTTTATATTAAACAAAAGGATGATACAAATAGGAGGGGAAAATGATTAATTATAATGATGATAAAGAGTACTTAAGTAAAGTATTAAAAAAACTTAATAATTACTTTGATGAATTAAAAGGGAAAGTTAAAAAATATGAGAATGAATTTAAAGAATCTATGAAATATTTGTGGGAAAATAAGAGTGATATGGATGGAAAAGAGATTTTTTCTAATGAAAAATCTATATCTCAAATAGTAACTTATGGGGAAGCCTTTGAAAAACAGAAAAATAAAATTGAAAGAATGATTGATAGTCCATTTTTTGCAAGAATAGACTTTTATGATAAAGAATTTAATGAAGAAGAAAAATTTTATATTGGAAGTGGTGCTTTCTTAGATGATGATAACAATATGCTAGTCTATGACTGGAGAGCACCAATTGCAAGTATGTATTATGATTTTGAAATAGGAGATGCATATTATGAGGCTCCAGTAGCAAGGGTATATGGTGAATTAATACTAAAAAGACAATTTAAAATAAAAGACAGTAATATAGAGTTTGCATTTGATAGCTCTCTAAGTATAGGAGATGATATACTACAAAAAGAGTTAGGGACAAGTTCCGATAAAAGAATGAAAACTATTATTGCAACTATACAAAAGGAACAAAATAAAATTATTAGAGATGATTCAGAAGTAGT
>JAEZAL010000214.1 GCA_023427705.1 Bacillota bacterium
CAAAGTAAAAATGAATGAATTAAAAAATACTGATGGCGTATTAGGTGTTGTTGAAGCTAATAATTACTTACAAGTAGTTTTAGGACCTGGTAAAGCTAAAAAAGTTACAGATATATGTGTTGAAGAGTTAGGACTTCCTAGAGATGGAGTTGTAACTGAAGATTGGAAAGATAATAAGCAAGCAATAAAAGATAATCAAAAACAAAATGGATTTAAAAAAGTAGTAAATATTATTGCTAACATATTTATTCCTTTAATACCTGCAATTATAGCAGCTGGTATATTTAATGGTTTAGGAAGCTTAGTTTCCACATTACAAGGACAAGGCACATTACCTGCTGAAGGATTCTGGAAGGCTACACAATTAATGTTCTCATTAATAGGTGGTGGATTCTTAACATACTTTGCAATTTATACAGGTATTAATTCTGCCAAGCAATTTGGTGCAACAGAAGCATTAGGTGGAATGATTGGTGCTATATCTATTAGTACTAATATAGTAGCTTTATCAACTATGATGGGATTATACAATGAAGAAGTTCCACTAAATTCTATACTAACAACAGGAAAAGGTGGAATTATAGGTGTAATCTTTGGTGTATATATTCTTGCTAAAATAGAAAAAGCAATTCGTAAGAGAGTGCCAGATGTTTTAGATCTAATATTAACTCCATTATTAACATTATTAATAACTGCAATACTATTTGTATTTATAATAATGCCTTTAGCTGGATTTATATCTGATGGATTAGTTTCTGTATTAAGTGTAATTATTAACTCACCTAATCCAGTAGTTAGTGTAATAAGTGGATTCCTTTTATCAGCATTATTCTTACCAATGGTTTTACTTGGATTACATCATGGATTAATTCCAATCTATGCAATTCAATTAGAAGCTATGGGTGGTGTATCATTATTCCCAGTACTTGCAATGGCAGGAGCTGGACAAGTTGGTGCTGCAATAGCAATTTACTTTATAGCTAGAAAAGTTAAAAATATTAGATTACAAAAGGTTATTACAGGTGCATTACCTGCAGGTTTCTTAGGAGTTGGAGAACCATTAATATATGGAGTTACTCTTCCAATGTTTAAACCATTTATTACTGCAGGATTAGGAGCAGGATTTGGTGGAGCTTACGTAATGTTAACTCACGTATTAGCTACAGCATGGGGTCCATCTGGGTTAGTTGCTATTCCAATAATGCAACCAGGAAGTATGCTTAACTATTTTATAGGTTTAGTTATTTCTTATATAGCTGGATTTATAATAACTTACTTTACAATTAAAGAAATAGATGTTAAGAATGCTTAATTAAATTAATATAATAGGATTTATATCTCTTTTGATATAAGTCCTATTTTTTTGAAAAAAATATATTAGTAAATCTCATATAATCTAATTTTAAAGAGACAAAAATGAAGTAAATGTTTGCAAAATATATTCAATAAATGTGATATTTAAATATAGATATTAATATATTAATAATTAAATTACGTATAAATTAATAAAATATTTACTTGGAAATTAAATTAATAAAAAAATAATAATAATTTCAAAAACATGAAACAAAATTTCAAAAATATGATATTATATTGAAAGAAGGAGTTACGAAATAATTATTAGAAGAAATAAAAAAGTAATTCCATAGTATGTAATTACATATATTATGTTTATGTCTTAAGTAAACGTTAACTGTAATAAAGGTTTATTTTTAAAAAGATAAACTAATATTATAAAAATTAAATTTACCTGTAAAAGCAAAGGTAATAAATACAAATTTAAGGAGGGAATTGCTTATAGATTAATATTATAAGAATGTTAAACTTGCTTTAAATTAGTAGAAATTTATAAAAAATAAAAGTGGTTCATTAAATGAAGTAATATTTTTACAAGTAATTAAGGAAAGAGGGAGAATAAATGACGAATTTAGATTTAGCTAAAAAGGTTATTGAATTAGTTGGTGGAAAAGAAAATGTTGTTAAAGCAGCTAACTGTATGACTAGACTTAGAGTAACAGTAAAAAATGAAGAGTTAGTAAAAGTCAATGAATTAAAAGGTACTGAAGGAGTACTTGGAGTAGTAGCTTCAAATAACTACATACAAGTAGTTTTAGGGCCAGGTAAAGCAAAGAAGGTTACTGATATTTGTATAAATGAATTAGGACTTCCAAAGGACGGAGCTGTAACTGGAGATTGGAAGGATAATAAAGATGCAATAAAAAGTAATCAAAAACAAAATAAATTTAAATCAGTAATTACAACAATTGCAAATATATTTGTACCATTAATTCCTGCAATTATAGCTGCTGGTATTTTTAATGGATTAGCAAGTTTAGTATCTACATTACAAGGACAAGGTACTCTTCCTGTAGAAGGTTTCTGGAAAGCTACACAATTAATGTTCTCATTAATAGGTGGTGGATTCTTATCATACTTTGCAATTTACACAGGTATAAACTCAGCTAAACAATTTGGCGCAACAGAAGCACTAGGTGTTATGATTGGAGCTATATCAATTAGTTCAAATATAGTAGCATTATCTACTATGATGGGATTATATAATGAAGAAGTTCCTCTAAATTCTATTTTAACTACTGGAAAAGGTGGTATTATAGGTGTTATTATAGGTGTTTATTTACTTTCTGTAGTTGAAAAATCATTACGTAAAGTAATACCAGATGTTTTAGATTTAGTTGTAACTCCATTATTAACTTTACTTATTTCATCAATTATATTTGTATTTGTAATTATGCCAGTAGCTGGTTTCTTATCAGATGGATTAGTATCTGCATTAAGCGTAATTATTAATTCAACAAATCCAGTTGTTAGCGTAATTAGTGGATTCGTATTAGCTGCATTATTCTTACCAATGGTTTTACTTGGATTACACCATGGATTAATTCCAATCTATGCTATTCAATTAGAAGCTATGGGTGGAGTTTCATTATTCCCAGTACTTGCAATGGCAGGAGCTGGACAAGTAGGGGCAGCAATTGCTATATACTTTGTTGCTAAGAGAGTACATAATAAGAGATTAGAAAAAGTTATTACTGGTGCTCTTCCAGCAGGATTCTTAGGAGTTGGAGAACCATTAATATATGGAGTAACTCTTCCAATGTTCAAACCATTTATTACTGCAGGAATAGGAGCAGGATTTGGTGGTGCATATGTTATGTTAACAAATGTATTAGCAAATTCTTGGGGCCCATCTGGATTAGTTGCTATTCCTATAATGAAGCCAGAATCTATGCTTAACTTCTTCATAGGATTAGTTATTTCTTATGTAGCTGGATTTATAATAACTTCTTTTGTAATTAAAGATTCAGATGTTAAAAATGCATAATTAAATTAAGATAGTAGGATTTATATCAAAAAAGATATAAGTCCTATTTTTTTTGACAAACTGTATTATAATATTAAATAGAGAAGTTAACGGAGGAAAAAAATATGGAAAAATTAGAATTAGTAATATTTGATATGGATGGATTAATATTTGATACAGAAAAGTTATCTTATTTATCCTGGGTAGAAACAGCTAAAAAGTTTAATATCGATTTTGATATGAGTGTATTTTGTAAATTAGTTGGTACTAATCATGAAAGCTGTAGGAATACTTTACTTGCAGAGTATGGAGATAAAATAGATGTGGATCAGTATATGGAAGAAAAAAGAAAGGTAAATCTTTCAATGCTTGTGAATGGTGCCGAAAAGAAGGAAGGGCTAGATGAACTGCTAATATATTTAACAAATAAAAATATAAAAAAAGCAGTTGCAACATCATCAAATAGAGAATATGCTTTAAAGCTTCTAGAAAAAGCAGATGTTCTACAATATTTTGATTATGTTTTATGTGGAGATGAAATTAAGAAATCAAAGCCTAATCCAGAAGTGTTTTTAAATGTTGCAAAAAAGTTAGAAGTAAATCCAAGAAATTGTTTAGTTCTTGAAGATTCAGAAGCAGGAACTATAGCAGCAAGTAGAGGAAAATTTAAAGTTATAATAATTCCAGATTTAAAGGAACCAGAAAAAGAAATTGAAGAATTAGCATATAAGAAGTTAAATAATTTAAAAGAAGTAATCAATGTTATTGAAAAATTACAGTAAATTATACATAATAATATGAACAAAAGTTAAAGGTGGTGAATTTGGACTAGCAGATAAAATTTATATGCATTAGTTAGTCCTAAATATATGGAGTATATAAGTGATATTAATATACAAGAGGCAGTAATTCATATTGTAGATTCCAATACTGATGAGCCTATTTTAAATGAGTATAGCCTTGAATTAAATGAAGATACATATAATTTTTTACATAGACATTTAGAAAAATGTTTTAAGGATGAAGAATTAAAATACGCATTATTTAATCCTGAAAGAAATATAGTAAAGGAAGTTGTTCAAGATTACTTAAATGGAATAGATAATGATTTAATTTCATTATCTAAGGAGCTAGCAAGGCAATTATTTATAATAATGAAAGGAAATACTAATATACCTTCATGCGATTTACTTATAGTTTCTTTAGTTACTGATCAAGGACCTATGATTGGAATATTAAAAATGGACTATGTAAAAAACTTTACTCATAAAGTTGAGTTTATAGAAAATAAAATAGGTATAGAAATAGTTCCACATGCAGCAGGACTTCCTGCAAGTAATCAAAGAATACAAAAAGCTGCTTTTATAAAGCCAATTAGGGAAAATCAATCTTATAATATTATGGTTATAGATAAACAAAGAAAAAGTAAAGACGAAGATGAGTATGGAGCTAATTACTTTATAAGTAATTTTCTTGGTTGTTCCATTGTAAATAATGAAAGAGATATGACTAAGACATTCCTAAAAGCGGCTGAAAATTGGACTAGAAGTAATATCGTTGAAGATGCTGACAGAGCAGAGAGAATAAGAACAACGGTGAAAGCAAAGTTAAAAGAAGAAGATAAGATTAATATAGATGAGCTTTCAAATGAACTATTTAAGGAAGATCCTGAAATAAAAAATGATTTTACTACCTTTGTTAAAAGCCATGGGCTTGAAGATGAAGTAGCTATAGATAAGCAATGGGTAGAGAAAAAATTGAAAAGAGTAAGATTAAAAATAGATAAAGATATAGACTTATATATTAATGAAGAAGCTTATCATGATGGAAGTAGATTTGAGATTCAAAGAAATGGTGATGGAAGTATTAATATGATAATAAAACACGTTATTAATTATATAGAAAAATAATTATAATTGTTTATCTATATGACTATTAACATTACAAAACAGTAAAATATTTTAATTAAAGTAATAAGGGAGCTGTATAAAAGCTCCTTTATTTTTTTATGGAATTTCTGAAAAGATAAAAAAGTATAATTATAGTTATTAAATTAACAATATATTCAGAAAATTATTACAAATTATAAAATTCTATAAGAAAAAACATTACATTAATAACTAATAATTAATATTATTTACAAATTGATAAAGTTTAATAGGGGTTATTGACAGAAGGAGTGGAAAGGTTTACTATTGAGGTATATATTATGTACAAAAATGACGGAGTTATAAGACATTATGAGTAGAAATTATATACAAAGAAGAACATATGAGGCTTTAGGGTCAAAAGAAATAAAGGGAGGATATACATGGAAGAGAAAAATGTATCTAAAGGAAAATATATTACGGTAGAGGAAGCTTTAAATTTAGTTAAAAGTGGAGACGTAATAGTAACAGGATTAGGTGCAGCAGAAGCAAAAGAAATGTCAAGAAACTTACATAAGATAGCAGATAGAGTGAAAGATGTTACAGTTACTACTTGCTTACCACAAGAACCTGGTGAATATTTTATGAATCCTGAATATAAAGATTCATTTAGAATGGATGGTTGGTTCTATACTGGTGTTATGAGAAAGGCACAAAAAAATGGTAATGTGTCACTTATACCTAACCATCTTCATTTAACAGCATTTAAGAGACAGTTCCATAAAAAAACTAATATTTTTTGGGGGGTAGCTACACCACCAGATAGTCATGGATATATGTCTTTATCTTTAAGTAATATTTATGAAAAAAGAATTTTAAAAGAAGCAGATTTAGTAATATTAGAAATAAATGAAAATTATCCAAGAACATTTGGAGATGTGGAAGTTCATATAAGTGATGTAGATTATTTAATTGAAACTGATTATGAACCACCAATGTTACCAGAAGCTGAACCAAATGAAAAAGATTTAGTAATAGGAAGACTTATAGCTGAGAGAATAAATGACGGAGATTGTATTCAATTAGGAATAGGTGGAATCCCAAATGCTGTTGCAGTATCATTAATGGATAAAAAAGATTTGGGAGTTCATACAGAAATGTTTACTACAGGAATTATGAAATTAATAAGATCTGGAGTTATAACTGGAAAGAAAAAGAACTTTAATTATGGAAAGCATGTTGCAGGATTTGCATTTGGAACAAAAGAGCTTTATGAATTCTTAGATGATAATCCTTCAGTAATGATTATGGATGGATATTGGACAAACGATCCATATGTAATTGCACAAAATGATAACCAAGTTTCAATTAATACTACTTTAGAAGTAGATTTAACTGGACAATGTGCATCAGAATCAATAGGACATATGCAATTTAGTGCAACTGGTGGACAAGCAGATACTGCTATAGGAGCTCAAATGTCTAAGAATGGACGTTCATTTATAGCGTTATATTCAACTGCTATGGTTAAGAACAAAGAAACTGGAGAAAGAGAAGAAATTTCTAAGATAGTTCCATTCTTAAAGCAAGGAGCAGCAGTAAGTTTATCAAGAAATGATGTTGATATGGTTGTTACTGAATATGGAGTTGCAGAACTAAGAGGTACAACTATAGCTGAAAGAGTAGAAAAATTAATTAATATAGCTCATCCAAAGTTTAGAGAAGAGTTATGGAGACAAGCTAGAGAGCTTGGAATAATATATTAATATACAACGTAGATATTTAATTATACACACAAGATTTAGGAGCTGATTAACAGCTCCTTTTTTATTATTTAATAATTTCTAAATAAATAAATTCCATTTTTTATATAATAGCTTGAATATTTAGATAATTTATAATAATATAATACTATATGAGTGTAAGCGATTACTTTCAAAATGGGAGGGGATTTTATGAGTAAATTTGCAGATTTAAAAATGATAAGTTTATCTAATGGAGAGACATTAACATATAGAGAAGAGGGGATGGGAGAAGAAACCTTGCTTCTTATTCATGGTAATATGTCGTCATCAAAACATTGGGATATACTTGTAGAGAAATTAAAAGATAAATATAAAATTATAGCCATAGATATGAGAGGCTTTGGAGGATCAAGTTATAACAATCCAATTAATTCATTAAATGATTTTGCTAAAGATATAGAAGAAGTATTATCTGTATTAAATATTGAAAAATGTTCAGTTATTGGATGGTCTACTGGTGGTGGTGTAGCTTTAGAGTTAGCTGCTAATATTCAAGAAAAAATTGAAAAGGTAATACTATTGGAATCAGTAGGGATTAAGGGATATCCTATACCTAAGAAGGATGAAAATGGACATCCTACCTATGAATTATTAAAAACAAAGGAAGAAATAGCAGAAGATCCAATACAAGTAAAGCCAGTTTTATATGCCTTAGCAACTAAAAATAAGGAGTTTTATAGAGCATTATGGAATGCAGCAATTTATACACATAATAAACCAGAAGATAGTTTATATGAAGAATATTTAGAAGACATGCTAACACAAAGAAATCTAGTAGATGTAGATTATGCTTTAGCTACATTTAATATGACTAATGAAAGTAATGGAGTTAATGAAGGAAGTAATAGATTTACTTTAGTAAATGCTCCAGTTTTAATTTTACAAGGTGATAGAGATTATGTTGTGCCTATGAGTATGGCAGAAGATACACATAGATTTTTAAAGAACTCTAAACTAGTTGTTCTTAAGAATTCTGGACATTCACCTATGATAGATTGTATGGATAACCTTTTAGATGAAATAGAGAAATTCTTATAAGATAAATACCAGGATGTAATAATATTAAAAGTTTCATATTATTACATCTTTTTTTATTCATATTAAATAGATATTATTTTAACATATAAGAAGAAAAAATCCTATGTTATGAAAGTTATATATATAAAATTATTAGTTTAATAAAAAGAAATAATAAAAAATATTGCTTTATGAATAATTTTAAAAACATATATTGCCATATTGACAAGTTTTAGGGAAAAGGATTACAATCGAGATGAAAGTAAATACTTACATACTAAAAAGTTTTGGGAGGGATAAATATGGTCAATGTTGGAGTAGTTGGATTAGGATTATATATTCCTAAAAATAAAATGACAGCAAAAGAAATATCAGAATCTACAAATGGAATTTGGAGTGAAGAAGCAGTAATAAAGAAATTAGGAATAGTAGAAAAGACTATACCAGGAGATAATGATGGTACTCAAGAAATGGGAGTTTATGCAGCACTTGATGCATTAAAGAATGCTGATATGAAACCAGAAGAAATAGACGTAATTCTATGCATGGGAGAGGAATGGAAAGAGTATCCATTAACTACATCAGCTTTATATGTCCAAGGAAAGATTGGAGCAATTAATGCCTGGGGGATAGATGTTCAAAATAGATGTTGCACTACAGTATCAGCTATAAAAATGGCAAAAGATATGTTAGTTGCAGATGAAAATATAAATACAATTATGATAGTTGGCGGATATAGAAATGGTGACTTTGTAGACTATAAGGATTCTAATATGTCAATGATGTATAATTTATCAGCAGGTGGCGGTGCTATTATTTTAAAGAAAAATGTTAATCAGAATCTTGTTTTAGGGTCTCATATAAAGGCTGATGGAAGTTTTGCTAGAGATGCAGGAGTTGAAATTGGTGGAATTATGAATCCTTTCAATAAAGAAAACATTGAAGAAGGATATAAATCACTAAGACTTATGAATGCAAAACATATGAAAGATGGATTAAATTCTATATCAATGCCTAACTGGTTTGAATGTATAGATAAAGCTTTAGATAAATCAGGATTAAAGAGAGAAGATATTGATTACTTATCAGTATTACATTTTAAAAAATCTATGCACAACTATATGTTAAATGAATTAGGATTAAAAGAAGATCAATCAATATACTTATCAGATTATGGTCATATGGGACAAATAGACCAAATACTTTCTCTAAAACTTGCTTTAGAATCAGGAAAGGTGAAGGATGGTTCTGTAGTTTTAATGATAGCTGCAGGGATAGGATATGTATGGTCTGCCAACGTTATAAAATGGGGAGAGTGTTAATGGATGGATACATTTTTTCAAATACTATTTAGTAGTTTAGAAACAGGAAGCGTATATGCATTGGCAGCACTTGGTATAATAATTATTTTTAGAACTTCAAGAACAACGAATTTTGCTCAAGGGTCAATAGGAATGTTTAATGCCTTTGTGGCTACCTTTGCATCAATGAGTTTTGGACTACAAGCTTGGGCAGCAGCTTTAGTAGGTATGGTAGCAGCATTTTTTAGTGGAGTTTTAGTTGATTTAGTTATTATTAGAAGAGCTAAAAAGACATCACCAGTTTCAAAGCAAATTATAACCTTTGGAGTAATAATGCTTTTCTTAGGAGTAGCACCAATGATATTTGGTTCAGTTCCATTAAACTTTCCTAAGTTTATAGAAACTGGAGCAGTAGACATATTTGGAGCATCAATTTCTTATAATGCCTTATTAAATATATCTATTGGATTAATAATAATGGGAATATTATTCTACTTCTTACAAAAGACAAAATGGGGACTAGCTGTAAGAGTTACAGCTTCTAATGAAGAGACTGCAAGACTTATGGGAGTTCCAACATCACTGGTAACAATGGGAGCATGGGCAATTGCAGCAGCACTAGGAACATTAGCAGCATTAATGCTTGCACCTGCAATTACAGTAAGTGTTACTATGATGGATAATGTTCAAACAAACGCTTTAATAGCTTGTGTTTTAGGAGGATTCCAAACATTTTATGGACCAGTTATTGGTGCTTATTTAATAGGATTAGGTAGAAACTTATTAATATATTATGTTTCATCTACATGGGGAGATCCTTTGCTATTTACATTAATTCTATTATTTATTGTATTAAGACCAAATGGAATAATAGGAAAGAAAATAATTAAAAAGGTATAGGAGGAACATAGATGAAAAAGATTTTAAATCAAAGATACAGTAAATATATTTTGCTTGGAAT
>JAEZAL010000231.1 GCA_023427705.1 Bacillota bacterium
GGAGGTGAAAATGATGAGAAAGTACGAAACTATATTCATATTACATCCATCATTAGACGAGGAAGCTTGCAAAGCTGCAATCGAAAAATTTAAAGGTGTAATAGAAAACGGTGGAGGAACTATAGAAAATGTTGACGTTTGGGGTAGAAGAAAGCTTGCTTACGAAATCGCAAAAGTTAACGAAGGTTTCTATACATTAATCAACTTCAATGCTGATTCAGAACTACCTAAAGAATTAGACAGAATATTCAGAATTACTGATGGTGTTATAAGACACATCATAGTTAAACAAGAAGCGTAAGAGGTGATATTGTCATGAATAAGGTAATACTTATTGGAAGACTAACAAGGGATCCAGAGCTAAACTTTGCTGCTGGAAGTGGTACTGCGGTTACTAGATTTAGCTTAGCAGTAACAAGACCTTTCAAAAAAGATGAAACTGATTTTATCAATTGCATAGCTTTCGGTAAAACAGGTGAAACAATAGCACAATATCTTACAAAGGGCAGACAACTTGCTGTTACTGGAAGCATTAGAACTGGTAGTTATGATGCTAAGGATGGTACTAAGAGATATACAACTGATGTAGTTGTAGATTCTTTTGAATTCATTGGATCAGGTAACAATGGTGGTGCTGGAAGGGATCAAGGTTCATATAATAATGGATTTGGTTCTTCAAATATGAATTCTGATTATTCAAATCCATCAAATGATTTTGGTGGTATGAATTTCGAGGAAGACATGACTCCTGTAGATGATGGAGATATGCCTTTCTAAAAGTCTAAAAAAAGGAGGGAATTAGCATGAAAGATATGAAGAGATCTGGAAAAATGAGAAGATCTAAGAGAAAAGTTTGTGCTTTTTGCGTAGATAAAGCTGAGTCAATAGATTACAAAGATATTACTAAGCTAAGAAAGTTTGTAACAGAAAGAGGTAAGATATTACCAAGAAGAATTTCTGGTACTTGCGCTAAGCACCAAAGAGAATTAACAAGCGCTATAAAGAGATCAAGAAATATAGCATTATTACCATTTACAACTGAGTAAAGTAATTAACCCCTGTTATTTCAGGGGTTTTTTGTTATACTAATACAATATATTTATTTACAAAATATGTAAATAAATTTTTAAGTTGTTGCAATAAAAGACAATTATATTTAAAATATAGATACAGGGTATTAGTATAGGGGTGAAAAGGTTGAAGAGAGATGATTTAAATATTATGGCCAATATAAAAATGATAGAAAAATTAAAAGCAAGTCTTTTAAGTATAATAGCTGAATTTTATCATTTATTAACCAAAGGAAGTAATGTAGCTCAAGATGCTATTTTGAATTGCATATCAGGAGCTATTATTATTTTATATGTATTAGCCCAAAAACTTGGATATTCATGTAAGGATGTTGACGATGACATGAAGAAAAAATTGCAAGCTGGAATTGCGGAAGGACATGAATATGAAAGTGATGAAAGGAGTTTAAGTAAACTTCAATCACATTTAAAGGAGTACCATTAATATGATGGAATGGAAAGAGTTGTATAAAAAGAAACTTAAGGTTATTAAACCTATAGTTACGGCAAGTATATTCGTATTAGCTTGCATAGGATTTTATTATATAAAGAGTATTCTTTTAGGAAGTTTTTTATTAGCAATTTTTATAATATTTACTATTAGCGAATATTTAAATAAGGAAGAAGACGAAGATAACGGTGAAAAGCTTAGAGAAATAATACTTAAAGATATTAATAAAAATATTTTTAATCTTATTTATCCACTTGCTATAATAAAGGAATCTGGAGAAGTTTTTTGGTGTAATAAGGAATTTAGAAAGTTTACACCAAATGAAGATCCTTCAGGTATGAATGTAGTAAGTATTGCTAGAGGACTAAATTTATCTAGATTATTAACATGTGATAGAGACTTACATCAAAAAATAAAAATATTAGATTCATTTTATAAAATATATGCAAGTAAATTAGAAGATAAGAACTTAGAAGAAAATTTATATATAGTTTATTTTAATGATATTAGCGGAAATAAAAATATAGATAGTACTAAAGAAAGTATAATGATTATTGAAGTTGATAATTTAACAGAAGTATTAGAAACTACTATGGAAAGCGATAGACCTATGTTAGTTGCAGAAGTAGAAAAAACTATAAATGCATATGCACAAAGACTTAAGGCTATGATAACTAAGTATGATTCTAATAAATATATATTATCTATACAAGATAAGTATATAGATGAAGAAATAAATAATAAATTTTCTATTTTAGAAGAAATATCTGCAATAGATAGAGGAAATAAGTTTGAAGTAACAGTAAGTATTGGTGTAGGAAGAGGTGGAACCTGTCCTTTAGAAAATAATAACTTTGCAAGTAGTGCTAAGGAATTAGCATTAGGAAGAGGCGGAGATCAAGTAGTTATAAAGGATAATGACAAAATAAAATTCTTTGGAGGTAATACAAGGGAAATAGAAAAGAGAACAAGAGTTAGGGCTAGAATAATTTCCCACACTTTAAAAGAGTTAATATATGAGAGTAGCAATGTATTTATAATTGGACATAAGAATCCAGATATGGATTGCTTTGGATCATCTGTAGGATTATCAGCTGTTGTTAGACAATTAGGAAAGTCTTGCAATATAATATTAGGAAATGAAGCAGCAGCAATAGATTACTTTTTATCAAAATTGAAAAAAGATCCAAGGTATGATAATGTTTTTATTTCTCTAGAAGATGCATATGAGCAAATTAATGAAAAGACACTACTTATAATAGTAGATGTTCATAATTCAGGATATATATTAGATAGAGGAATATTAGATAGAATTCCAAGAAAGATAATTATCGATCATCATAGAAGAAGCCCAGATATAGTTGAAGGAGCAATATTAAATTATATAGAGGTATATGCTTCATCAACATCTGAAATGGTTACAGAAGTAATTCAGTATATGGTACAAAAGCCTAATTTAAGTAGATTAGAAGCGGAAGGGCTACTTGCAGGTATTTTTATGGATACTAAAGGTTTTTCATTTAAAACTGGAGTAAGAACTTTTGATGCTGCATCATTCTTAAGGGCTTTAGGAGCAGATACAATAGAAGTAAAGAAGATGTTTATGGATAATCTTGATGATTACTTAGTTATAGCTGACACTATAAAGTCAGCAGAAGTACATGGAAGTTTAGCTATTGCTGTAGCACCAAAAGGAGTAAAAAAATCTTTTATGGCTGCTAGAGCAGCAGATGAATTATTAAATATATCTGGAATTAATGTATGTTTCGTATTAATTGAGATAAACAATAACATAGTAATTAGCGGTAGATCTATAGGAGACCATAATGTTCAAGTAGTACTTGAAGAATTAGGTGGTGGAGGTCATATGAATATGTCTGGAGCACAGCTAATGAATACTTCAATAGATGAAGCTAAAAAAGAACTTAAAAAATCGATAGAAAAACATTTAAAGGTTGGTGAATAGCATGAAGGTAATATTATTACAAGATGTTAAGAAGATGGGTAAAAAAGGTGATGTTATAGAAGCATCAGATGGATATGCAAGAAACTTTTTATTTCCTAGGAAATTAGCAGAGGAAGCAACTGCTGCAAATATGCATGTATTAAATGCTAAAAAAGAAAATGAAAGAAAGAAAAAGTTAGCTGAAATTGAAGCTGCACAAAAATTAGCTTCTGAATTAAAAGGTAAAGAAGTTAAAATTGAAGCTAAAGGTAATAATGGAAGATTATTTGGAGCAATTACAAGTAAAGATGTAGCAGAATTAATAAATAAGGAATATAAGTTATCAATAGATAAGAAAAAAATTGTTATGGATACAATAAAAGTTGCAGGTAGTTACGATATAGAAATTAAACTATATCCAGAAGTATCTACTAAGATGAAAGTAACCATTGTAGAGAAATCATAAGGGGGACTAAGTTTGAAGACTTACGATGAAACAAACATAGAAAGTTTATTAGACAGTGAGTTATCTTTAGATGCAAAAGCAAATGTTATTAATCAAATACTAAACAATGTATTAGATGAGGGAGCAGTAAGAGCTAGAGTAGTAAGATTTAAACTACAAAAGTATATAAACTCAACTAATATATGTGAAAGAATTTATGCTTTAAATGTAATAGCTTCTGATGGAAAAGGCGAAAAGGTAGTTCCAAATGAAGATGAATTACAGGGTGTATTAGAAGATACAATTTACTATATATCAGAGAATATAGCAAGAAAATATGTACAAAATAAAATTGAAACACAGGTTGAAAAAGCTCTTCAAGAAAGACAAGATAAATTTATGGATGATATTAAATTATCTATAATAAGAAAACAAAAGGGACCTGAAAGTTCAAAGACAACTAAGAAATTAGAAAGATTAGAAGAGTTAGATGCGAAGAAAATAAATAAAAATGTAATGAGTTTATTAAGACCAGAAACTTTTGATGAAATTGTTGGTCAAGAAAGAGCTATAAAATCATTAATTTCAAAGATGTCATCACCATACCCACAACATATAATTTTATATGGACCTCCTGGAGTTGGTAAAACTTCAGCAGCGAGGCTTGCTTTAGAAGAAGCAAAAAAATTAAAATTTACACCATTTGATGAAGAATCAAAATTTGTTGAAGTAGATGGAACTACATTAAGATGGGACCCAAGAGAAATTACTAACCCATTATTAGGATCAGTTCATGACCCAATATATCAAGGAAGTAAAAAGGATTTAGCTGAAATTGGTGTACCAGAACCTAAGACTGGCTTAGTAACTGAAGCTCATGGTGGAGTATTATTTATAGATGAAATTGGAGAGTTAGATGAAATTCTTCAAAATAAATTATTAAAAGTTTTAGAAGATAAGAGAGTTGAATATTCATCCTCATATTATGATCCAGATGATGAAAACACTCCAGGATATATAAAATATCTTTTTGAAAAGGGAGCTCCTGCAGATTTCGTATTAATTGGAGCAACTACTAGAGATCCAGGTAAAATAAATCCTGCATTAAGATCTAGATGCACTGAAGTATATTTTGAGCCTTTATCTGCAAAAGATATTATGGGAATAATAGAAAATGCAGCTAAAAAGTTAAAAGTAAACTTAGAAGAGGGCGTGGCTGAATTAATTAGCAGATACACTATTGAAGGTAGAAAAGCTGTTAATATACTAGCTGATGCTTATGGATATGCATTATACAGAACTAAAGAAGAAAGTAATACAATAACAATACAAGATGTTGAAGAAGTAATATCAATAGGAAGATATGTTCCTTTTGAAAGAGTTGATGATGTTGAAAGCTATGAAATAGGTCATACTTATGGATTAGGTGTAAGTGGATTTATAGGATCTACATTAGAAATAGAAACTGTGGTTTTTGAATCAAAGAAACCAGGAATGGGAACTGTTAAATTTAATGATACTGCAGGTTCTATGGCAAAAGATTCTGTATTTAATGCAGCATCAGTAATTAGAAGAATAACTGATAAAGACATTAAAGACTATGATATTCATGTAAATATCGTAGGTGGAGGAAGAATAGATGGACCATCAGCAGGTGCAGCTATAACAATTTCAATAATTAGTGCTTTATTAGAAAAGCCAATTAGACAGGATGTAGCTATAACAGGTGAAATATCTTTAAGAGGAAATGTTAAGCCAGTAGGTGGAATTTTCGAAAAAATTTATGGAGCAAGAAGAAAAGGAATAAAACTAGTAGTTGTTCCTAAAGCAAATGAAAAGGAAGTTCCATTAGAATTAAATGATATAGAAGTTAAAGCTATAAGTAAAATTGAAGAATTAATGGATATAGTATTTGAAAAATAAAATATTTTAATTTAGAGCTGATAAATATTATTTGAATTAACTTGAAACATATAATAACAAGAAATCAATATAATACTTATCAGCTTTTTTATGATAAAAAATTTTGATATAATATATTTATTACAAAAGGAAGGAGGTTACAAAGTGGATACACCAATAATGAGAAGCTTACCTCAAAGTTTAGAAGCTGAACAATCTGTTATAGGAGCAATGATAATAGATAAAAGTGCAATTGCAAAAGCTTTAGAAAAACTAAATGAGGAAGATTTTTATAGAGATGGTCATAAGATTATATTCAAAGCTATTAGAGAAATGTTCTCTAAGGATATGGCTGTTGATCTTGTAACCTTGTTAGAATACTTAAAATCAACAGATAAGCTAGAAAAAGCAGGTGGAGTTACCTATATATCAGAGGTTAGTTCATCAATAATTACAACTGCAAATTTAGAAGCGTATATTAAAATAGTTGAAGAAAAATCTACTTTAAGAAAATTAATTAGATCTGCAACTAGCATAATTGAAGAAAGTTATAATAAGCAAGATAGAGTAGATGAAGTTTTGGATTTAGCTCAAAAAAAGATTTTTGATTTAGCAGAAAAACAAGGATCTAATGATTATGAGCCATTATCTAATGTATTAGAAAGAGGTTTCTTAGAAATTGAGAGACTATTTAATAATAAGGGTTCAATAACAGGTGTTGGTTCAGGAATAAGAGATTTAGATGCTAAAACATCAGGATTTCAAAAAGGTGATATGGTGCTAATTGCAGCAAGACCTTCTATGGGAAAAACAACATTTTCATTAAATATTGCAGAAAATGCAGCATTAAGAGAAGGAAAAAGTGTAGTTATATTTTCCCTGGAAATGTCAAAGGAACAGTTAGCTTATAAATTACTTTGTTCAGAAGCCAACGTAGATATGTTAAAGCTTAGAACTGGTAACTTAGATGATGATGATTGGGAAAGAATTGCAAGAGCTACTGGTCCTTTATCTAAGGCTAAAATATACATAGATGATACTGCAGGTCTTAGTGTAATGGAAATGAGATCAAAATGCAGAAAAATAAAAATGGAACATGGTATAGATATGATATTAATTGATTATCTTCAATTAATGAGCGGTAGTTCTGGTAGTGAAAGTAGACAACAAGAGGTATCAGAAATATCTAGATCTATAAAAGCTTTAGCTAAGGAAATGGAGTGCCCAGTTATAGCCTTATCACAGCTGTCACGTGCTCCAGAACAAAGAGCAGACCATAGACCAATGCTTTCTGACCTAAGAGAATCTGGATCAATAGAGCAGGATGCTGACGTTGTTATGTTCTTATATAGAGATGAATATTACAATAAGGAAACAGAAGATAAAAATATAGGTGAATGTATAATAGCAAAACAAAGAAACGGTCCAGTTGGAACAGTTAAAATGGCTTGGATTGGAGCTCATAGTAAATTTGCTAATTTAGAACTGGTATATAAGGAATAATAAAGAGGAGCTGTATCAATTTTTAATTATTGATACAGCCCATTCTTTTAACTTTTAGAAATTTTTAAATAGATATAATTAGCTTGTACCGAATTTTGGATAGTGTCTATATCTATTTTATTTAAGTATAACATTCTTTTAAACTTAAATAAGTTGTTATTCTTATTTTTTAAGGAGAGGTTAAGAATAAGAAAATTATTTATGTATTTTAAAATTATTTCTTCTTTTGTTAACCCTTGAAGAAAAATATAAATATCATAAAAATTTTTTTTATCTATAACTTGTATAATAGGTTTAATGGTTTCAGTAATTGGTTTAATTTCTATTATATTATGTTTCATAACTATCCCTCCTTACAAATAGTTTGTGATTTATTAATAAAGCTATCCTATGAGTATAATGGTGAAGTTTATAAATTATAAGATAAGAAGAAATTTATTTACAAAAAAAATTAATAAGGAAGTGAAGGGAATGAATAAAAAAATAGGTTTCATAGGATGTGGCAATATGGGAAAAGCTATTCTTACAGGAATATTGTCTTCTAATGAAATAGAAAGAAATAATATTTATGTAGCTACTAAAAGTGAAGAGTCTAGAAAAAATATAGAAAATCAATTTAAAGTAAATACTACATTAAACATAAATGAAGTTGCTAAAGTTTCTGATATAGTATTTTTAGCAGTTAAGCCTAATATTTTTAAGGACATATCGTTAGATATAAAAGATAATATTAGTAATGATACTATAGTTATATCTATTGCAGCTGGAGTGTCAATAGAGGACATGGAAACATGGATTGGAGATAATCATAAGATAGTGAGAACTATGCCAAATACACCAGCATTAGTAGGAGAGGCTATATCAGCTATTTGTCCTAATAAAAATTTAAGTGAAGAAGAATTAGAAGAAGTATGTACTATTTTTAATATGTTTGGGAAATGTGAAATATTAGAGGAAAAATATTTCCATGGATTTATTGCATTATGTGGTTCTTCACCAGCATATGTATTTGTATTTATAGAAGCTATGGCAGATGCTGCTGTAAAGCTTGGAATTCCAAGAAATAAGGCTTATAAGATGGCAGAGCAAGCTATATTAGGTTCTGCAAAACTTGCTTTAGAAACTGGAAAGCATCCTGGAGAATTAAAGGATATGGTTTGTTCACCAGGAGGAACAACAATAGAAGCTGTAATAGAATTGGAAAATGGTGGATTTAGAAGTTCTATAATATAAGCACTAGAAAAGTGTGCTGATAAATCTAAAAACATGTAAAAAATTAATAAATATCAGGGTGCTTTCTCCGGCGCTGGCTCCAAGTCGACACACCCTGATATTTATTAATTAAAAACTAAAGGAAATAATACCTGTATATAAATATTTTAAAGTTTTGATACTCCTGTCTTTATGGCAGTTTCTCTTACAGCTTCTGCTACTGATTTTTGAACTTTTAAATCAAAAGCTTTTGGAAGGATAAAGTCGTAATTTAATTCTTCTTCGCTAACTGAATTTGCAATTGCAAAAGCAGCTGCAATTTTCATTTCTTCATTAATCTCGCTAGCGCGAACATCTAAAGCTCCTCTAAATATTCCTGGGAATGCTAAAACATTGTTAACTTGATTTGGAAAATCAGATCTTCCAGTTCCAATAACCTTTA
>JAEZAL010000234.1 GCA_023427705.1 Bacillota bacterium
ATATAGACTCTTTGAAGGACTACTAAAATCTTATATAAAAAATAAATCAAAGGATTCATCGCTTTTAAAATTCAAACTATTTGATTTTAATTTTGTACTTCAGGTTTATGCTGACGAAATAAAAGCAGACTTTGATAAATCTAAAGTCTTATCATATAAGGAAGCTGTCTACTTATCTGTTGCTTTATCCTTAGATAGCTTAGCTGTTGGATTCGGTAGTAGTTTAATAGTAATTAACTACATTCAAGTTTTTATTATTTCGATTATCTTAGGACTAGCAGTTATTTTATTAGGAGCACATATTGGAAAAAGGCTTGTAGAAAGTATAAATTTAAATCTAGCTTGGCTATCTGGAATGATGTTGATTATATTAGCTTTTTTAAGAGTATTTTAAAATAAAAAATATTGCATTCTTCCATAAAGTGGAAAAGGTGGAAGAGCACTTATATAACTCTTCCACCTTATTTTTATTTGTTAACTATAATGTTATTTTTTCTTTTCATAAATAAAGTAGTACCAACTCCTATTGTTAATAATGCAATTAATAATATATAAATAGGGTTATTGCCTCCAGTAGCTGGTAAAGTTACTCCACTTTCATTAGTAGCTTTTTCAGCAATTATAAATTTACTGAAATGAGGTGTTTTAAATGTAACTTCATTTCCATTTATAGTTGTTTCTAATTGCTCGAATTTTTTACTTTCTTCATTATAATAAAATGCAGATAAGTTTTCTTTATTTAATCCTTTTAAATCCTCATCTGATAATTTTATTTTTATTGTAGCAAATCCATTTTTAAAGTTATGAATGTAAGTTAAATTGTCTCCATCCTTAACAAATAAATTAAACTCAAATACTTTTTTAACTGCTTTAATTCCTGATATTATGGTTGTATCTTCCTTAATATTCATTTCAAGAATTAAACTTGAACCATCTTTTAATAGAGATTTATCAACTAATTCAAATGGTAGAATAATAGTATTATCTCCATTTTTGATTTCAAAACTTCCATTTCCATTTCTTAAGGCTTCTATATCCTTAATTTCAAGTTTAATTGAATTTGACGGATTACTTATTACTACTTCATTCTTACCATTAGGATTTTCTATTTTTTCAACTATATTTTCTTTAGGATCTGTTGTTCCATTATCATCTTTAACATTATTTACAGTTACTTCACATACAGCCTTAAATTCTCCGTCCTTTGTTGTAACTGTTATTATAGCTTTTCCTGCACCTATTGCTGTAACCTTTCCGTTTCCATCAATTTTTGCAATCTTTTCATCACTTGTTGTCCAAGTAACTTCTTTATTTGTTGCATTTAATGGCTGAATATTTGCTTTTAATTCTAAGCTTTCATTTATTTTTAATTCTGCTTTTGATTTATCTAAACTTACTCCTGTTACATTTATTTCTGGTACTTCTTCATTAATTTTGATAATTTCAGCAGAATCTCTAACTCTTAATCTATGTCCTTCTGGATCTTCAGAAGCTAATCCTATAGCTGATATAGTATCTCCAACATAAACTCTAGATTTCCATTCATCAGCAACTCCTGGATTTATACTACTTCCTATATATCCCTCAACATATACTCTTGATTCACCAGAACCATCATTTACAAAAATATTTTGTCCTTCAATTCTAGTTATCTTTCCTTCTACTTTAACTAATAATCCTTCTTTTTCTTCTAACATACTGTCTTTAGTTGAAAGTTTTGTAGGTTCAACTAAATTTATATTCTCATCAATTATTTTTACATCTAAGTTTTCATTTTTTAATGCTACTTGCGCATCATTTAAATATGATGAAACTCTACCTGTAACTCTAACCTTTTGACCAAGTTTTATATTTAATTCTGATACACCAAATACAGTTAATCCTGCTGTCTCATCTTGAATATATATTACATCAAAGAATGAATTTCCCCTAGCAGCTGCATTTGATGCTGCTGTAACATATCCTTCTACAGATACTCTTTCACCAAATCTATCAGGTAAATTATTATTATCACTATCTATTCTAACATCAGATATTTTACTTACTGCTATTGTAGGTGCTGCAGCTAATTCCTTTAACATCTTTTCAGTAATTTGATAATTTGAATAATCCAATCCATCCATCTCAAAATTTGAGAAGAATGTTGCACCAGATATAAATACTTTTGCCCCACTACTTAATGTTTCAACTGCTAATCCTACTACTTTTCCTTTTTCAACTGTAACATTATCTTTTTGGTTATCAGCATCATTACCATAAGTAGTTTCATGGCCTCTTACTAATACATCTATATTAGTCATATCATTTGGCATTACTAATGTTGCACCACTATAGAAGCTATACTTTTTACTTGTATCAATTCCATTTAACCAAGGACTTTCTGTATTATAATTAGTAAAATATAGTCTATATGATTGACCTCCATTATTACTATCATCAGTAGTTTGGTCATCATTAAATCTTATATTTGCTCCTATTGCCTGAAGTACTGAATTTCCTTGAGATGCATTTCCATAATCTCCATTAGCATCCTTATAATCTGCTTTAGAAGTTATTGCAATATTACCACCTTTTTGTACAAATCTAGCTATTGCCTCTAATTCTTCTTTATCATATTTATGAGGTGATATTCCATAAGTTGTATCAGTTGTACTTTCTGGATCTGATAATATTAGTAGTGATGCCTTTTCTAATACTTTATCAGTTATTTTTTCTTTGTTTATAACTGCTTTTATATTATTTTGTGCCATTAATGCAGTTAAA
>JAEZAL010000236.1 GCA_023427705.1 Bacillota bacterium
AAGATAAAAGAAATACAATAAAATTTATAAGACTTAAGAGAAAAGAATATAAAGAAAAAATATCATCTATGGAAAATAATATTAATATTTTACTTAATACTTTAAATGATTTAGAAAATGAGAAAAATTTAAGAATGGATACAATTAAAGATAATAATGATGTAGATAATAGTTTGAAAGAAAACTTAGAAGATATTATAGATGCAATATCACAAAATAAAAAAATAATAGCTTTGGAAGAAGATAAAATTCAAGAAATAAGATTAGATTATATAAGTTTTAATGATAGTTCTTTAGAAGAAGAAAATACAGTATATATTTTTTTCAATTATATAAAAAGAGAATTTATAAGGTTAAGAAGAGAAATAGCTAAATTATTAAATTGTGATATTTTAACTGAAGAACAATTAATATTATTATACGAATATCTTTTAATTATTACTAAAAGAATGATATGTATTGAGGAGGATATATTAGGTGGATAATTATTTTAATGAGGACTTATTAAAAGAAAATGTAAAAGAAAAAATTAAGTTAATTTATAAAGATATAATTATAGAAGATATAAAAGAAGAAATAAATAAAAGTAAAAATGAAGTTTTAGAAAATATTAATGATAGTAGTGTTAATAAAAAACAAAATAAGGAAATTTTAAATAAATTAGATCAATTATTAATAATGGTAGATATGATTGAAAGTAAAGAAGAAAAGGATTTAAATGCCATTGCTAAAAATAATAAAATTATTTTAGCTTTAAATATAATAATAATTATAATTTTATTAGTGGGCCTTTTTATATAAACTTAACTAATTAAAGATAAGAGTTGCATTTGGATATACTTCAAATACAACTCCTATTAATTAAAGCTTTCTAAAAATAAATTTATTTTTAGAAACTCCGTAAGGAGTTTCTTCATTAATTTTACATTCTACATTTTACATTCTAACTAAGCTTTATTCGTAGTTTTCTTCATCATCTGCTTTTTTTAGAGTAAACTCAAATTTAACACCGTCTTCAGTATTAAATAGGGAATAAGAACTTTCATGTAATGTTAAAATCCTTTTTACAATTGCAAGGCCTAAACCATTACTATTGTTTGAAGAATTCCTTGCTTTATCTATTCTATAGAATTTATTATACAGGTTAGCTATTTCATCTTCAGGAATATATGCACCTTTATTTTCAATAGAAATAGTAGCCAGTTCATCATTACTAGTTACTTCTACAATTACTTCATTCCCAGGTGGTGTATATTTTAATGCATTACTTAATAAATTAGTTATAGTTTGCTCTAGTTGAAAAACATCACCTAAAATATAGCAATATTCTAAATTTGTTTTTAAAGCTAATTTTATATCTTTTGAGTCAAATTCTAGTTTAAAGCTTTTAATTATTTTCTGAATCAATCTTAATATATTAAATCTTTCCATTACTAGTTCTAAATTACCTGACTCTAGTTTTGATAGCTCAAGCATATTAGTTACTAATTTATTCATTTTATGTGCTTCATCTATTATTGTTTCAAGATAAACTAAGGCATCTTCACCTGTAGCTATGCCATCTTTTAAGCCTTCAGCATATCCTTCTATTATTCCTATAGGTGTTTTTAAATCATGAGATACACTTGCTACAAAGTCTTTTCTCATTTCTTCAAGCTTACGCTCTTTTTCAATATCTTCTTCAAGTTTTTTATTTTTATTCTTTAAGTCATCTAAAGCCTTTTTTAATGTTGAAGATAAGAAATTCAATGTAATTGCAAGATTTCCTATTTCATCATCAGATGTTTCTTCGCATTTAGCAGTAAAGTCCATAGCTGACATTCTCTTAGCAACTTTATTAATATTTACTAATGGTTTTGAAATTAAATTTGCATAAACAGATGATAGAATAATTGCTACTAAAGTAAAACCACAAAATAAATAGAAACAGAATTCTCTAATTACATCAGTAGCTTCATTAATAGGTTGCATTGATGAAACAGTTACTATAATAGAATCATTTTTTGAGTTTAATGACATAGGCGTTACAATACCAATCTTTGTTGTATTACTAAATTTATTTTCAAAAACGTTATATTGAGATTTTCCTGTACTAAGAACTTCATTTATAAGAGATTTATCATCTATAAGCTCTTTACAAAATGATGTTAAGGTTTGAAAATCATCACTATTATTATAATTTAACAGGTATTTAAGATTACCGTCTGATGAAAATATAGCAATTTTAGAGTTTGTTTCCTGTTCAAATCTAAATAGAGCTTTAGTCAATATATTTTCATTTGAAATATCATAAGAATACATTTCGCTAAATTTTATTGCATCTCTAGTCATGTGTTCAATTTTTTTATTTAAATAAAAGTCCTCAAAAAATAATATTTGAAATAACATGCTGAAAATTAAAACCATAAAGATTAATCCAAAAGTTATAAAAAATAATTTTTTTGAAAGACTAAATTTACTTTTTCGCTTCAAATCTATATCCACTTCCTCTAACAGTTATAATATAAGAAGCTTTTTCTCCAAGCTTTTCTCTTAATCTTTTTATATTGGTATCAACAGTCCTTAAATCACCATAATAATCTAATCCCCAAACATTATCTAAAATGGTATCTCTTGATAAAGCTATTCCTTCATTATCAGACAAGTAACATAAAAGTTCAAATTCTTTAGGAGAAAGATTAATTACTTCACCATTAATCTTAACTTCATGAGATAGTTTATTTATAACTAATCCATCATAGTCATTTAAACTGGAAAAGGTATCTTCAGAGGTTCTCTTAAGCAGAGCTTTTACTTTAGCTATCAGTACTTTTGGAGAAAATGGTTTAGTCATATAATCATCTGCACCCATTTCATAGCCAAAAAGCTTATCTTCTTCTTGTCCTTTTGCAGTTAGTAAAATAACAGGAACAGAAGAGACTTTTCTAATAGTTTCTAAAACTGTTATTCCATCAACTTTAGGCATCATTATATCTAATATAACTAAATCTATTTTATTATTTGTAAAGCAGTTTATTCCTTTATCCCCATCATCAGCTTCTAGTATATTAAAGCCTTCTTTTAAAAAATAATCTTTTAGCAAAAATCTTATACGAGTTTCATCTTCAATTATCAAGATATTTTTTCTCATAAAAGCCTCCTTTTTATTCTTGTTATAATTATTATAAAGGTCAATAAAAATATGGTAAAGCATTATTGTAAATTATTTAAATCAAAAAGGGCTAATTATGTAGATTATTACAGTAAACATAGATATAATAATATTATTATATTTTTAAGATAAGCATATTATCTTTATAAGGTAATATGAGAGATGGGTGGGCTAGAATGTTAAAATTGAACTTTGATGTGAAAAAGCATTGTTTAGATAATGGATTAGAGGTTATAACTATTAAAAAAGACACTAAAATAACTTCTATTAATATTGGTGTTAAAGTTGGATCATTATATGAGAACATAAAAGAAAAAGGGATATCTCATTTTATTGAGCATATGTTGTTTAAAGGAACTAAGAATAGAACTTATGAGGAGCTAAATGATGAGCTTGAGTTTTTAGGTGGAGAGTATAACGCTTATACTGATTATACATCAACCGTTTATACTATAAGTTGCTTAGAAGAAGAATTAATAAATGCTATTGATATATTAGGAGATATGATTATTAACCCTGCCTTTAATAGCGAAGAGTTAGAAAAGGAAAGAGGAGTAATCCTTGCCGAAATGAGAGCAAGTAAAGATGATATAGAAGACTTGAGCTTTAAGAGAACAAACGAAGTAGCATTTAAAAATAATCCTTTAAAATTTGATGTTGCTGGATTAGAGAAAAATGTTAAAGCTTATAAAAGAAATGATTTAGTAGAATACTATAGTAAATACTATTTACCTAATAATTCATTAATAACTGTAGTATCTTCATTAGAGCATGAG
>JAEZAL010000291.1 GCA_023427705.1 Bacillota bacterium
CAACTTAATCCACCACCAAGACCAGCATAAAACAGCTTTTTTCCTTTTATATTAAACAATATACCAAAACCAAGAGTTGAGAAAAAAGCAAATAATGATTGTATAAGCATAGTTGATATATCCATTACAAACCTCCAAATGTAGAAATCCAAAAGCTAAGTACTGCACCTGTACCTATTGCAATAGATATTGCTACTAAGAATGCTTCAACAGCTCTAGTAGAACCAGCTAATAAATCACCAGATATTGTGTCTCTTATTGCATTGGTTATAGCTAGACCTGGAACTAATAGCATTATAGATCCAATAATAGTTTTATCCATATCAGTAATTAATCCTATCTTCAAGAATAAAATAGCCATTATAGAAACAATACCAGCACAGATACTATTTATAAAAAATTGATTTATCTCAAGTGTGGAGAATTTAATAGATAATGACTTGATTACTAGTCCAATAAAGAATGCAGCGATTGCTTCAGGCATTTTTCCACCAAAAAGAAAGACAAAACAAAAAGCTCCAAAAGCAGAGATTAAAATTGCTGTCTTATTGTTATATCTATCCCCGTCATTAATTATTTGAAGTTGCTCTTTTAATTGAGAAACAGTTAAACCTCTACTTATTATATTTCTAGATAAGTCATTTACTTTATCTACTTTATCTAAATCTATAGTTCTAGTTGAAACTCTTCTTATTAATGAATATGTTTTACCATTACTACATATTGAAACCATAATTCCCGTTGTAGTTACGAAACTTTCAGCTTCTTCAATGCCATATATTTTACATATTCTCCATATTATTTCTTCAGCTCTATAGGTTTCTCCACCAGACTCTAACATGATTTTCCCAGCAAAAGTTGCTACATGAAGTATTTTATTTAAATCCATTATATTATGCCCCTTATAAACTTAAAATTTCTGAAGGTATTATAACATACCGTAAATATATAGTATATACTATTAAAAATAATTAATAATATTATATTGATAATCTATATCTAAATATTAAATTATTACATATTTTAATTGATTATTAATGAGATTATATTTATAATTTATTAAAAAGTATAATTTTAATAAATTATAAATATAATTTTGGGGTGATAGAATGAATTTTGAAAATCTTTCAAGAGAAGATAATGTTATTGAAGAATTAATTAACAAGGAATTAAGAAGACAACAAGATGGAATCGAATTGATTGCTTCAGAAAATTTTGCTTCTAAAGCTGTTATGGAAGCTATGGGGTCATATCTTACTAATAAATATGCAGAAGGTTATCCTAATAAGAGATATTATGGTGGTTGCTATGTAGTAGATGAAATTGAAGATATAGCAAGAGATAGAGCAAAAAAATTATTTAGAGCTGAGCATGCAAATGTTCAACCTCATTCAGGATCACAAGCAAATATGGCTGTCTATCTTTCTATACTTGAGTATGGAGATACAGTTTTAGGTATGGATTTAAATCATGGAGGTCATTTAACTCACGGGTCACCAGTTAATTTTTCAGGTAAGCTTTATAACTTCGTTTCTTATGGAGTTAATAAAGAAACAGAAAAAATTGATTATAATGAAGTTAGAGAGTTAGCGTTAAAACATAAACCTAAATTAATAGTAGCAGGAGCAAGTGCTTATTCAAGAACAATAGACTTTAAGGCATTTAAAGATATTTGTGATGAAGTAGGAGCTTATTTTATGGTTGATATGGCACATATTGCTGGATTAGTAGCTGCAGGAGCACATCCATCACCAGTTCCATATGCTGATTTTGTAACATCTACAACTCATAAAACTTTAAGAGGACCTAGAGGTGGGTTAATTCTTTGTAAGGAAAAATATGCAAAACAACTAGATAAAACTATTTTTCCAGGAATACAAGGAGGTCCATTAATACATACTATTGCTGCTAAAGCAGTTTGTTTTAAGGAAGCCTTAGAACCATCTTATAAGGATTACATTAATAACGTAGTAAATAACTGTAATGTTCTTTCAGAAGAATTAAAAAAGCATGGATTTAATATAGTTTCAGGTGGAACAGATAATCATTTAATCCTTGTAGATTTAACTAATAAGAATGTAACAGGAAAAGATGCAGAACACCTTTTAGATTCAATTGGAATAACTGTAAATAAGAATACAGTTCCTAATGAAACAAAAAGCCCATTTATTACTTCAGGTATAAGAATTGGGACTGCAGCAGTAACAACTAGAGGTTTTGATTCTAGCGATATGAAAGAAATAGCTTCAATAATAAGTGATACTCTTTCTGTAGAAAATCCAGATGTAGATAACCTAAAAGTAAGAGTAAAAGTTTTATGTGAAAAACACCCTTTATATAATTAATAATAATTATTATGTTTTAATAAATAAAATTGATATAATATAATTAGAATAAAATTATAAAGGAGAAATTTATGAAATTAATATCATGGAACGTTAATGGAATAAGAGCATGTGTTACAAAAGGTTTTTTAGATTTTTTTAATGAAGTGGATGCAGATATTTTTTGTATTCAAGAAAGTAAACTTCAAGCAGGTCAAATAGATTTAGAATTACCTGGCTATTATCAATACTGGAATTATGCTGAAAAGAAAGGATATTCAGGTACTGCAATATTTACTAAAAAAGAACCGTTAAATGCATTTTATGGAATTGGAATAGAAGAGCACGATAATGAAGGTAGAGTTATTACATTAGAATTTGATAATTTCTATATGGTAACTGTATACACTCCTAATTCTAAGAATGAATTAGCTAGACTAGACTATAGAATGGTTTGGGAAGATGCTTTTAAAGAATATTTAATAGAATTAGATAAGAAAAAACCAGTAATAGTTTGTGGGGATTTAAACGTTGCTCATAAGGAAATAGATTTAAAAAATCCAAAAACTAATACAAGAAATGCAGGATTTACTATAGAGGAAAGAGATAAATTTACAGACTTATTAAAGGCTGGTTTTACAGATACGTTTAGATATTTCTATCCAGATGTGACTGGGATTTATTCTTGGTGGTCTTATAGATTTAAAGCTAGAGAAAAGAATGCAGGATGGAGAATTGATTACTTCTTAACATCAAGTTCTTTAAATGATAAATTAGAAGATGCTAAAATACATACAGAAGTATTTGGATCAGATCATTGTCCAGTTGAATTAAAAATTAATATTTAAGTTTTATAAAAAGTTACTTTATCATTTTGGGGATAAAGTAACTTTTTACATTATTGGTAAATATAGTATAATAATATTAAGTGGGGTGATGTAGTGTCAATTAGAGAAGTTAAAAAATATTTACCAAATGAATTAATTGAAATATTAGAAACAATATATTCAACAAAACAATTAGATACAATTTATAGAAGTTTTTATAAGGGGAGAAGTACAAGCTTTAGGGTAAATAGTTTAAGGGGCAATCAAAATGAGGTTATGGAAGAACTAATGAAGGAAAAAATTAAAGCAGTTAATCATTCAATAATAAAAAATGCTTTTATTGTAAAAGAGAAAAAAGAAAGTGCTTTAAGAAAATTAGAAGTATACAAATATGGTAAGATATATATTCAGAATATATCATCAATGCTACCACCATTATTTTTAGATTTAAAAGAAGAACAAGTAATCTTAGATATGTGTGCTGCACCAGGGGGAAAAAGCTTGTATATGGCTGATTTAACAAATAATAAAGCTATAATTATGGCTAATGATGTTAATGAAATAAGGAGAGAAAGATTAAATTATAATATAGAAAAACAAGGGGCTTCTTCAATTATAGCTTTCGGATCAGATGGATGCACAATTGGTAAACGTTTAAATATGTATTTTGATAGAATATTATTAGATGCCCCATGTACTGGTGAAGGTACATTAAAAATTAATTCTAGTAAATCTTTAAGTAGTTGGAGCAAAAGAAAAATAGAATTATCATCAAGACTACAAAAAAGATTATTTGATAGTGCTTATAATGCCTTAAAACCTGGAGGTATTATGGTTTATTCAACTTGTACTTTAAATCCTTTTGAAAATGAAGAGGTTATTAATTATGCCTTACAAAAACATAAAGATTTAAGTTTGGATAATATAGATATAAATTTACCTAATGTAATAAGAGGTATAACGAAATATGATGAGATAGCTTATAATAATGATTTGA
>JAEZAL010000003.1 GCA_023427705.1 Bacillota bacterium
ATAAATTAATTAAGAAATGCATCTAAAAAATCCTTGATCACTCTTTAATACATCACTTAAAGTATATCTAGAAAATTCATTAAGGAATGCATTTAAAGAATCCTTCATTATTTCTTTTATTTTACACTCTGAACTTATATATGGACAACAATCTTCTTTATTAAAGCATTGAGCTATATTTAAGTTATCCTCTGTTATTTTAACAACTTCTCCTAAATTTATATCTTGTGGTTCTAAGCCTAACTTTAAACCACCAGTTCTACCCTTCATTGAGATAATTAAATCTGTTTTTGCTAATTTATGTATTATCTTCTTTAAATGGTGCTCTGATATTTCTAATTTTTTAGCTAACTCCTCAACTGTACAAAGTTTATCTCTGTTTTCTGCTAGGTAAATTAGAGCTCTAAAAGAATAATCAGTAAATTTGGATAAATACATATATACCCCTCTCTTTCGTATCATGTAATAATTTATTACGAATATTATATGCATAATTTACAACACTCATATAAATATTATTATTTATATTTATATCCCTTTCTCATAAATCTATGCAGAAATACCCCTTTGCTAAATTATACTATAAAATAATACAAAATATCTCTAAATTATATACAATATTTACATACTATTTACATTTGAATTAAATTATACATAATATTTATAATTTGTTAACATTTTATCTATATAAAACAAATAAGGAACTGTCATAGACAGTTCCTTATGAAAATACATTATATTAAATTTATTTACTTAAATATTCATCTATTGCAGCAGCTGCTTTCTTTCCTGCACCCATTGCTAATATTACTGTTGCTGCACCTGTTACTGCATCTCCACCAGCATATACTCCTTCTTTTGTAGTACGTCCATTTTCATCAGCTATTATACATTGCCACTTATTAACGTCAAGTCCTTTTGTTGTTGATGAAATTAATGGGTTTGGAGAAGTTCCAAGAGACATTATAACAGTATCAACATCCATAATATATTCTGACCCTTCTTTAACAACAGGCTTTCTTCTTCCAGATTCATCTGGTTCTCCAAGTTCCATTTCTACACATTTCATTCCTGTTACCCAACCATTTTCATCTACTAATATTTCAGTTGGGTTTGTTAGTACATCAAATATTACACCTTCCTCTTTTGCATGATGTACTTCTTCTATTCTTGCTGGAAGTTCTGCTTCACTTCTTCTATAAACTATATGAGATTCAGAACCTAGTCTTAAAGCAGTTCTTGCTGCATCCATAGCAACATTTCCACCACCTACAACGGCTACTCTTTTACCTATTTTAACTGGAGTATGATATTCTTCTTTAAATGCCTTCATTAAGTTAACTCTTGTTAAAAATTCATTTGCAGATAATACTCCATTAGCATTTTCACCTTTTATTCCCATAAACTTAGGAAGACCAGCACCTGAACCTATAAATACAGCATTAAAATTTTCAACTTCCATAAGTTCATCAATAGTAATAGTTCTACCAATTATTACATTTGTCTCTATTTTAACTCCTAATTTCTTGATATTTTCTATTTCAGCTCTAACAACTTCATCCTTAGGAAGTCTAAATTCAGGAATTCCATAAACTAAAACTCCACCTGGTTCATGTAAAGCTTCAAATATAGTTACATCGTAACCTTTCTTAGCTAATTCTCCTGCACAAGTTAATCCTGCAGGACCACTTCCTATTATTGCAACTTTTTTATTATTAAGTTCTTCTTTGTCTGATAAATCTATGTTATTTTTTCTTGCCCAATCAGCAATAAATCTTTCTAACTTACCAATTGAAACTGGTTCTCCCTTTATTCCTAATACACATTCACCTTCACATTGACTTTCTTGTGGGCAAACTCTTCCACAAACAGCTGGTAAAGCACTATATTTAGCTACTTCTTTAGCTGCTTCTTCAAATTGTCCTTTTTTCATATATGATATGAAGTTTGGTATATTTATAGATACTGGACATCCATCAACACATTTAGGATTTTTACATCCTAAACATCTGCTAGCTTCTCTGATTGCTTCTTCATCTGAATATCCAAGACATACTTCTTCAAAATTTTTAGCTCTTATTTCAGGATTTTGCTCTGCTATAGGTACTCTTTTCATTCTATTTTGTACTTGATTACTCATAACTACTCCACCTTACAATCACAACCGTCATGTTTGTGAGTGTCCCCTTCTTCTAATCTTAACTGTGCTCTTCCTTCCTCTGATTTATACATTGTTTGTCTTCTCATAGATTCATCAAAATCTACTAAATGTCCATCAAATTCTGGTCCATCAACACAAGCAAATTTAACTTTTCCTCCAACAGTAACTCTACAAGCACCACACATTCCAGTGCCATCTACCATTATTGGATTTAAGCTTACTGTAGTTGGAATATTAAGCTCTTTAGTTAAAATTGACATAAATTTCATCATTATCATTGGCCCAATTACTATAGCATGATCATATTTATTGCCTTTTTCTTCCACTAAATATTTTAAACAATCAGTTACTCTTCCATTAAATCCATAACTTCCATCATCAGTTGATATATATAAATTCCCTGCAACTTCTTTTAAATCATCTTCTAATATTAATAAATCTTTAGTCCTACTACCAACTATTACGTCACAATTTATTCCATTTTCTTTCATCCATTTAACTTGAGGATATACTGGAGCGGCACCTACACCACCTGCAATGAAAATAATATTTTTATTTTTTAATTCCTCAATATTTTCATGAATAAATTCACTAGGTTGTCCAAGTGGACCTACAAAATCAGCTACATATTCACCTACTTCGAAATTTGCAAGTTGTCTTGTCCCTCTTCCTACAGCTTGAAAAACTATAGTTACTGTACCTTTTTCTGAATTGTAATCAGCTATTGTTAGTGGTATTCTTTCACCTTTATCATCATTCTTGACAATAATGAATTGTCCTGGTTTAGCTGATCTTGCAACTCTAGGTGCTTCTATATCCATTAAATATATGTTTTGTGTCAGTTCCCTCTTATTAACTATCTTATACATAACTGTTCCCCCCCATAATTATATCTCAATATTATATTACCATTTTTCGAATATTCATACAATTATTTGTAGTATTTTTTTGGTTTTTTTAGTAAAAATGGCTACTAAATAAAAATAATTTATTCGTAAAAGGCAAAAAAAAAAAAAATTAGGATATAATCCTAATTTTTAATATCTATTAGAAGCCTTTAATTGTCTTTCTATATCTCTCTTATGAGCTTTTTCTAACATAGAATCTCTCTTGTCGTAATTTTTCTTACCTCTACATAATCCTAAAGCTACTTTTACTTTTCCATTTTTTAAATATAAGGATAATGGAATTAATGTGTATCCTTGCTGGGAAACCAAACCATTAAATCTGGCTATTTGCTCCTTATGAAGTAAAAGCTTTCTTTCTCTTACTGGATCAACATTAAATATATTTCCTTGCTCATAGGGACTTATATGCATACCTTTTATAATTATTTCGCCGTTATCT
>JAEZAL010000009.1 GCA_023427705.1 Bacillota bacterium
GTGTTACCTTTAATAAAGACCTTTATTATGTCTTTCCAATAAGGGACATTAAACAACTTAACATTTAATGGATTTAAAAATTTCGAAATAGTACTTAAAGATCCTAAATTTCATACAGCAATAGGAAATACAGCACTTTTTTCTTTTGTAGTAGTTCCAGTAGGGTTAATTATATCTATGTTTATAGCTATTACAATATATGAAAAAATTAAGTATAAAGATATTTTTGAAACAATTTTCTTTATACCATACTTAACAAGTGTTATAGCCGTTGGTATTGTATTTAGATTTTTATTAAATGGTGAATATGGAATTATAAATTATGTTTTAGGATTTTTTAATATAGGACCATTTAACTTTCTTGATGACCCAAATATGAGTATGATAACTCTTATTATATTTGGTATTTGGTCAGGTCTTGCTTTTAATATAATTATATTACTTTCAGGATTAAGAAATGTTGATAAGAGCTATTATAAAGTAGCTGATATGTTTGGTGCTACTAAATTTGAACAGTTTTTTAGAATAACATTACCTCAAATGATACCAATTATTACGTTTTTATTAATGGTAAATTTTATTAATGCCTTTAAGGTTTATTCACAGGTATTTGCAATATTTAACGGTAAAGCAGGTATTGCTGATAGTGCAACAACAGCTGTATTCTACATATTTAATAAATTCTATGTAGAAAACCGTTATGGTCAAGGGATGGCTGCAGCAGTTATACTATTTGGCTTAATTTTAATTTTCACATTAATACAAAATCGTATATTAAAAAGAATATCTAAGTAGGTGAAAATATGAAGAAAATTAATTCAGTTTTATCAAAAACATTTATAGTTTTAATGGCAATAATAACAGTATTTCCTTTTGTATATATGATTTTATCAAGTTTAATGACATATCAAGAGGCAATAAGTATACCACCAACATTATTCCCAAAGGAATTTCAGTGGAATAACTTTTCACTTGCAATGGAGCAGGCTCCATTTGGAAGATACTTTATTAACACAATAATAGTTTCTGGAATTTCTACTATAGGGACAGTAATTACTGCTATTTTAGCAGGCTTTGCTTTAGTTAAATTAGAGTTTAGATATAAAAATATTTTAATATTAGTTATGGCAGCTTTACTTATGGTACCTTATGAAGTTACTGTATTTACAAATTACCAAACTATAGCTCAGCTTGGATTGCTAGATACATATGCAGCATTAATATTACCTTCACTTGCAAGTGTATTTTACATATTTTATTTAAAAGAATATTTAACAAGCATTCCAATTTCATATTATAAGGCTGCAAAGGTAGATGGATGTTCAGATTTAGCCTTTATACATAGAATACTTGTACCTTTAGCAAAGCCAGCATTATTTACTATGGGTATATTAAGCTTTATAAGTGGATGGAATTCATTTTTATGGCCAATCTTAGTAACAAATAGTAAGGAAATGAGACTATTAAGTAATGGACTAAGCTCTTTTGCAACAGAAAGCGGTACAAATGTACAACTTCAAATGGCAGCATCAACTATAGCTATAGTACCAATACTAATTTTATATTTAATATTTAGAAAACAAATAATTAGAGGAGTTGTTAAGAGTGGCGTTAAAGGATAAAAAGACAAAAATAACTTTTCACAATGGTATTTTAACTATTGGCGGAACAATAATTGAAGTAGTATATGAAGACAGACATATATTCTTTGATTTTGGTAGTGAATATAATCCAAAAGCTCCAGTTCAGCCAGAAAATTTACAGGATTTATTAGATGAAAATCTAGTTCCATATTTAGATAATATGTATGACCCAAGTATTCCATTAAAGGGATATGAATCAAAAGAAAATAAATTTAAGAATACTGCTGTATTCTTATCACATATGCATTTAGATCATTCTAAGATTGTGAACTACTTAAATCCTGAGGTGCCTCTATATACTTTAGAAGGAACAAAATCATTATTAAATACTTTAAATATAAATAATGATTTCTTATTCCCACTTTATGAGAATAAAGGAAAAAATACTAGAGACATAATTGGAGTTAAGGAAAATGAAGTTATAGAAATTGGCAAGATAAAAGTTAAAGTAATGCCAGTAGATCATGATGCATATGGTGCATGTGGGTTATTAATTGAAACTCCTGACTTAGTTATTTCATATACTGGAGATATAAGACTTCATGGTTATAGAAAAGAAGATACATTAAATTTCTGTAAGGAAAGTGAAAATTGTGATGTTCTATTAATAGAAGGTGTTAGCGTATCCTTCCAAGACTTTGATGAAGTTAGAGAAGATGAAATATCAAATGAACCTGAGTTAATAGAAAAAATAAATGAAATAGTTAAAGAAAATCCAAATAAGCAAATAACCTTTAATTATTATATTTCAAATATAGAAAGAATTTTAAATATAATTAAGACTAATCCAAGAAAAGTTGTTTTATCAGCATATTATTCTTATGTTCTTAAAGAAGCAACTGGATATGAATCTTATTATTATTCATTAGATAATAAGGAGTATGGATTAAATAAAGATTTAGAAATAAAATTTGAAAGATTATTAAAGGATGAAGGTGACTTTTTCTGGCAATTAGATACACTTGCCATTGGATATATAGATAAATTACAAGAAGGTGGAATTTATATTCACTCAAATGCAGTTCCATTAGGAGATTTTGACCCTAAATATGAACCATTTATAAAGAGTTTTGAGGATAGAAATATTAAATTCGAAAGAATATCATGTAGTGGGCATGCACATCCTTATGATTTAATTAAAATAATTAATTTAATTAAACATAAGTTATTAGTTCCAATACATTCTTATCGCCCAGAGAAACTATATAACGAAAATGGGGATGTACTTTTACCAGAAAAAAAACAAACTATATAAAGCGGAGGACAAAATTATGAAGATCAAGAAAATACTTGCTCTAGCACTTTCATTAGGCCTATTAACTGGTTGCTCAAATAAGGGCGCTGGAACAGCTAATGAAGAAATTGTAACAGAAATAACAGCACCAGTTGAAATAACTTTCTGGCATGCTATGAGTGGAGATTTAGAAAAGTCTCTTACAAGTTTAACAGAAAAATTTATGGAGAAAAATCCTAATATAACTGTTACTTTACAAAATCAATCAAGTTATCCAGACTTACAACAAAAAATAACTGCAACAGTTGCAAGTCCAAAGGATTTACCAACAATGACTCAAGCATATCCAGATTGGATGTTCAATCCTATACAAGATGGATTAGTTACTGATTTAACTCCATACGTTGAAAATGAAACTCTTAAATTTGATAATTATGAAGATATATTACCAAGTTTTAGAGAAGCCACTACTATAGATGGAAAGATTTATGCTATGCCATTTAATAAATCAACAGAAGTTTTATGGTACAATAAGACTTTATTTAATGAACTAGGATTAAATGTTCCAACAAACTATGATGAACTTGTTGCAGTATCTAAGACAATAAAAGAAAAGAAGGGTATTGTAGGAGCAGGATTTGACTCACTTAATACATATTACACAACTTTCTTAAAAACAGAAGGAAAGTCTTTTGATAATAACTTTGACGTAACTAGTGAAGAATCAGCAAAAGCAATTAATTACTATTTAGAAGGTGTTAAAGAAGGTTACTTCAGAATTGCTGGAACAGATAAATATTTATCTGGGCCATTTGGAAATGGTACTGTTGCAATGTATGTTGGATCTAACGCTGGTGAAAACTTTGTAAAACAAGGTGTTGATGGCAAGTTTGAAATAGGAGTTGCTCCATACCCAACAAAGGCTTCATTACAACAAGGTACTGATTTATATGTATTCTCAAGTGCAACAGCAGAACAAAAAACTGCTGCATATGAATACTTAAAGTTCTTAACAAGCAAAGAAAGCCAAATTAAATGGGCTTCAGCTACTGGATATGTACCTGTAAGACAAAGTGCTCTTGATTCAGAAGAATATAAAAACTGCGGAAGCTTAATAGCACCAATTCTTGCAGATGCAACTAAGAACTTATATACAAACCCAGTAATAAGTGGTGCAGATGCTGCATATCGTGAAGCGGGTAC
>JAEZAL010000032.1 GCA_023427705.1 Bacillota bacterium
TCATGTGCATCATATTCTCTAGATGAATACTTATCAATTATTCTTACTTCTACTTCATATTCTCCACTTTCTTCAGGAGTAAAGTTAATCCAGTTAGTAAATCCATAATCAATTCTTTCTTTCTCAATTCTATCTTTATAAACTATAAATGAGTATTTAAGTTCTGTTCCACCTTCTGCCTTTACCTTTACGTTTATTGGTTCTCCCTTAATACATCCTCTAGTTTTGCTTGAACTTATATCTAAAATCTTAACAGGTCTTTCACCCTTCTTATCAACTTGAAAAAATAACTCTTGGGTATCCTCATAATCTCCATCAAAAGAAATATCTTTTACTTTTAAAATAATTTTATATTCTCCCTCTAATTTAGTTTCCCAATTAAAACTTCTAGATCTAATATAACCACTATCTTCAGCAACTGGCCCTTCTACTATATATCTATATAAAAGTTCCTTTCCTCCAATAACTGATGCTTTAAAAGAAATAGTACTTCCACATAATTGTGGTGAGCTTAACTCTGAAGTAAAGCTTCTAATTTTTATTTCTTCATAAGGTTTTATTAAGTAAATCATAGCAGCCCTATCATCGTAAGCTTTATTAGAAAAAATATCTCTTACATAGCATAATAATTTATATTCACCCTTTTTATTTTCTGATATTGACACTATGTTCTTTGTGGAATAATCTTGGATACAATTAATTTTACCATTTAAATCTACTCTTAAAAATTTATATAAAATGGTTCTAGACTTTTGATGATTTACACCAACTTTAAAAACAAGCTCTTCACCAACTAAAAGATCATTAGATAAACATTCAAATGAAGTAATTTCAATTACAGGTTGTTCCTTCACTTTAAATTTTATAGTTGTGAAATCATCTACATTATTATCTGAAGATGGCCTTTTACATTCTATTAATATCTCTCCTTCTCCCACTTTAGTAGTAGTAAAGGTTAACTTATTTTCTGTACTGTAATCTTTTAAAGGCTCCCAACCTTGTTTTCCTTTTATCCAAAATCTATATAATAAAACTTCTTCATTTTCTGGAGAAAGTATATCTAAATTTATTTTTTCTCCAAGTATTAAGCTTGTTTTATCAATTATTACATCTTGTATTAATTTGATTTGATTACTATCCGTTTCAATTATTTCTTTTTCATTTATATCATTGACCTTATACTTCATTCTGGTATTATTTGTAATGCCAGATACTTTGTCTAAAGTTTGAACCATTATCATATAATTCCCTGGATTTTTAGGTATCCATTTACATGCAGAGTTACTTGAAAAATCTTGTATTTGCTTCCAAGTAAAGCTTCTTTCATTTGGAATTCCTTCTAAGAATTTATATTGTAAATTCTCTTCTTCTTCTTCTGAAATTACTTTTATCTTAATCTCTTCATTTACAGCTGATGGACTATCTTTATCAAAAACTATAATAATATCACTCATAAATTCACACCCTGTTTTTCTCAATAATACATAATATTATTATACATTTATTCCATAAAAATACAAAACGAATTTTGTCGCCTAAATACAAAAATAAGGATAAACCGTATTTTATATTTCTACAGTTTACCCTTTTATATTACTTTCTATTAGCTTTATCAAGTTTTTCTCTAATCTTAAATCGTCTTCTTTTGTTCTTTTTTTAGGATTATTAGTTCTTCCACCTGCACGTCTTATTTTTTGAGACATATGCCTTTCCTCTAATAATCTATCAATATTTTCTTCATTATAATAGTATCCCTTAGGATTTATCACATAAGCTTTTTTTCCTAAAGCAATAGCTGCTACTCCATAATCTTGGCTAATAACTATATCTTTTTCCTTAGAAATATTTATTACATACATATCTACACTTTGAAAACCACTATCTACTACCTTGACTTCTCCATATTCTAAATATATATAATGATTAATATCACAAAAAACTATTAATTCCAGATTATATTTTTTTGCTATATTTTCAATAATGGAGATGCCTGGACAAGCATCTCCATCTACTATAATCCTCATTATTTTAACTTAGCTTCTAATTCAGCTTTTAATTCTTCAAATCCTGGTTTTCCAAGTAAAGCAAACATATTCTTCTTGTATGCTTCAACTCCTGGTTGGTCAAATGGATTAACTCCTAATAAGTATCCACTTATTCCACAAGCTTTTTCAAAGAAGTATACCATGTATCCAAAGTAATATGGACTAAGTTCTGGAATATTTAATACCATATTTGGAACTCCACCATCATTGTGAGCTAATAAAGTTCCCTTAAATGCTTGTTTGTTAACAAAATCTATAGTCTTTCCAGCTAGGTAGTTTAATCCATCTAAATTTCCATCAACTTCTTCTATAGAAATTTCTCTCTTAGCTTTTTCTACATTTAGAACTGTTTCAAACATTATTCTGCTACCCTCTTGGATAAATTGTCCCATTGAGTGTAAATCTGTTGAGAAATCTACTGCAGCAGGGAAAATTCCTTTTTGATCTTTTCCTTCTGATTCTCCGAATAATTGCTTCCACCATTCATTGAAATAGTGTAATCCTGGTTCATAGTTAACTAAGATTTCTGTGTTCTTTCCTTTATTATATAAAATATTTCTTATTGCTGCGTACTTGTAGCAATCATTATTCATTAAGTCATTAGTTGCATATGCTTCTCTAGCATCAGCAGCACCTTGCATCATTTCATCTATACTAATTCCAGCTACTGCTATTGGTAATAATCCAACTGCAGTTAGTACTGAGAATCTTCCACCAACATCATCTGGAATTACGAATGTTTCATATCCCATTTCATCTGCTAAAGATTTTAAAGCTCCTCTACTCTTATCAGTAGTTGCAAATATTCTTTCCTTTGCACCTTCAACACCATATTTCTTTTCCATATAATCTTTAAATACCCTAAATGCTATAGCAGGTTCTGTTGTAGTACCTGACTTAGAAATAACATTTACACTTATGTCTAATCCTTCAATTGCATCTAAAAGATCAGCTAAGTATGTTGAACTAATATTGTTTCCAACAAAGAATACTTGTGGAGTTTCTCTCTTATTTTTTCCTAAAACATTATAGAAGTTGCTATTTAACATTTCTATAGCAGCTCTTGGTCCTAAATATGATCCACCTATTCCTATAACTATTAAAGCATCTGAATTTTTCTTTATTTTTTCAGCTGCATTTTTTATTCTTTCAAATTCGTTCTTATCATAGTTTACAGGTAAATCCAACCATCCTAAAAAGTCATTTCCTGCACCTGTTCTGTTTTCTAGAGTTTCTTGTGCAACCTTAACCATTGCTTCCATATGCTTTAATTCTTGTTCTACTTTTACATATGGTTCTACTTTAGATAAGTCTAATCTTAAACCTTTATTCATTACATAACCTCCAAATTTTCTAGGAATTTTTTATAACTAATTCTGCATTAATAATTCTTATATATTATATCATAATTTGTTTTTATATTAAAAATTTTTTATTTATTTATAGTATTTCATATATTTATCTAAAATACTTATATAATTTTTTGTTATTTTATTAAATATTAATAAAAGCAAAAAGGAGCTGTTAAACAGCCCCAAATAATTATTATATTATGCTAAAACTAAATCCTTTAAATAAACCCAGCTAGTTATTTCTGTTAACAAAGCCTTATTATCTGTTATTTTACTAACAGTTAAAGTTTCTTGTTTTACCCAATTAGGAATAGTTTCCCCTGTAGCATAATTAGTTCCAACTACCTTTACTTTAGATCCCACTACTATAGTTCCTACTGGATATACTTTTACTCCTGCATTATTAAATACACTATAACCTGGATTAGCATCTGCACACTCTATTGCATTTTGTAATACAGTAAATGCTCCAATTTGTGAAGCTTCATCTCCCCAGTTTTTTCTTACCCTATATAATTCAGTTGTTGGTGGATTTAAGTTGTCTATTTCACTTTGAATAATATTTAAAAATCTTTGCCAGCCCATATCTAAAGTTCTATGAGGACAATATTTTCCACTAAAATCTTGATGTTTTTTTACATTATTTATTGTCCATCCATATTGCTTTAGT
>JAEZAL010000042.1 GCA_023427705.1 Bacillota bacterium
GTATTGTTTTCCTCCTGTAGATAATACTGCGTACATTAAAAACACCTCCTCTTATTACGGTTTCGCCAACCGAGGTACAAAGCTCTAAACTTTGTTTATATAAAAACCTCTTATGCGCGGTTTAACATCTGCTATTTTATCATACTATTATGTAGATTGTAAAGTAATTTATTCATATTTTTCATAGGCTTTTACAAGATAATTTTTTACATTTTCCTTTTGGCTATTAAATATCAAAGGTTCTATCTTATGACCCTCAATTCCATCTACAAAATTTAAGTAAATTTCATTATCTAATGAATTTATATTTGATAGAAATGAAAACTCATCTCCTCTAACTATATCTTCATAGTTTCTATCTAACTCTATATAAAAAGACTTAATAGAATTTTCTTCTTCAGCTTTAATTACTTCATTTCTTATAAGTTTTTCTATATATGATAGTTTTAAAACAAAGCCTTCTTTATTACATCTTTTGCAGCCCTCTTCTAAATATTCGTATATAGATTTTCCTCTTCTCTTTCTTGCAATCTGAACTAAATCTAATTCAGTAAATGAGAACACCTTAACATTTCCCTTATCTTCTTTTAAGGAATCTCTTAACGCCTCCATAACTAATGCTTTTTGAGAAAAGTCTCTCATATCTATAAAATCTATAACTATAATACCTGCTAAGTTTCTTAGTCTGATTTGTCTTCCTATTTCCTTAGCAGCTTCTAAATTTGTTTCTAATATAGTTTTATCAAAGCTTCTTCCCTTAATATTCTTAGATGAATTAACATCTATTACATACATAGCTTCTGTTTTATCAATAACTATATTACCACCACAGTTTAATGCAACTTTTTTATGTCTTAGCTTTAATATTTCCTTTTCAATTCCATAATTATTGAATAAACTTATACTTCCGTTATATTTTTCAATAATTATATCTTTATTAGATTTTATTATTGAAGAGATTTCTTTTAAATCTTCCTCATCATTAGTAATTATTTTGCACTCTGCACCTAAGTTATCCATAATTACTTTATTTAAAATTATATTTTCTCCATATACCTTACCTAAATTAAGGCTATAATTTAGTTTCTTTATGAGAACATCAAACTCTGATAATAGTCTTAACTTTTCTTCTAATAAATCCTCATCACCAGCATGTACTGCTTCTGTTCTGATGGTTATTCCATAACCATCTATATCATTAATAATCTCTGAAATCCTATCTTTTTCTTCTTGACTATTAATTCTCCTAGAAAAGCTAATTCCACTTTCCCCTAGAGTTAAAACCATAAATCTACCTGGAATACTTATATTTTTACTTACTTTTGCTCCCTTATTATTTAAAGGCTCTTTTATTACTTCTACTAAAATATCATCGCCTTTTTTTATCCCCGAATCCTTTAATTCATTACTATAATACATATAGGCTTCTTTTTCTAAACCAATATCTACAAAAATGGAGTTTATAGCTGGAACTATATTTTTTACTCTTCCCTTATAAATCTCTCCTATTTTAGGATCTTGAGAAACTTCTTCAAAGAAGCACTCAACAAGTTTTCCATTTTCTTTTATGGCGATTCTTAAAAGCAATTCATCTCTTTCAATGAAAATTTCTCTCATAAAATACACTTCCCTAAATAAATTTATATATTGGTATGTATTTATCATTAGTTAATACATACATTTCTTCTCTCTTTATATCAACAAAAGCATCATCTATTATTTCAGGAATATTACTCTTTATATAGCTTGCTACTAAATCTGGTGATAAATGTTCTCTACTACCTGAAGAAACTAATATATTGATAATTAATTCTTCATTATTTACCCAATATTTCATTTCTTTAATCATAGTTTTTAAATTTACTTCTTTTTCACCTTTTTTACTTCTCTTTATAGTAGTCCATTCACTTTCTTTTTCTAAAGCTTTCATTTTTTCTTCTACTATATTTGCGTCTTCACATAGCATTTTTACAGTAAACCTAGCTGCATCTACTAAAGCCATAGTTTGAGGAACCTTCTTTTGTCCTTCAACATTAACTACTTTTTTAGCAGTTAGGAACTTAATTCCTGATGCTGTTTTTGCATTTAATCTATTTATTACTTCTTCTTCGTTTAACTCTTCTACTAATACAATATCCATATATTCAGCATCTGAATAAACACCAACTGATAAAGGTTGTGCTATTGACATTGCCATATGCGGATTAAATCCCTTTGAATATTCCATAGGAAGATCAGCTCTTCTTATTACTCTTTGAATTGTTCTCATTAAATCTAAATGAGATATAAATTTAATGCTTGATTCTTTAGTAAACTTAATTACGTAACGCACCTTCAAAACACTTCCCTTCTTTAAAGTTAACATTTATACCACAACCTGTACAACCCTTTCTACAGTTTTGTGTAAGTTCAGCTTTTTTAGCTTTTTCATTTTCAACTTCTAAATATCTTCTATTAACTCCAATATCTATAAAGTCCCATGGAAGTATTTCATCGTAGCTTCTATCTCTGTAAACATAGAATTCTTCATCTATATTACATTCCTTCATAGCTTCTGTCCATAATTCATAATCAAAGTATTCTGACCAACCATCAAATTTTGCACCCTTTTCAAATGCCTTTATTAATAATTCACAAGTTCTTCTATCTCCTCTTGCAAATACAGCTTCCATAAAGGATGTTTTTTGTTCATGGTAATTATAATGTATAGCTCTAGTTTTGATAGCACCTTTAACTGCATCAATCTTTTGCCATACTTCTTCTGGTCTAGCCATTGGTGCCCATTGGAATGGTGTAAATCGCTTTGGTACTAGTATTGATGTACTTACATTTATCTTTAATCCTTTTGCTCTCTTATCTTTATGAATATCATAGTAAACAGCAGCCATCTTTTCAGCAAGTTCTCCAATTCCTGCTGCATCTGATAATTCTTCATAAGGAAGACCTAAGATAAAGTATAGCTTAATAGTACTCCATCCTGATTCAAAAGCATTTTTAGTTGCTTCTAATATTCTTTCTTCAGTTAATCCTTTATTTATTATGTCTCTCATTCTTTGAGATCCAGCTTCAGGAGCAAATGTTAATCCTGTTTTTCTAACCTTTTGAATTTCTTTTATTAAATCAACTGAAAAGGCATCTACTCTTATAGATGGTAGAGCAACCCCTACATTTTTCTTTCCATGTTCTAAAATTAAAGTACTAACAAGATTTTGAATATCTGAATAATCACAGATACTTAAAGAAGCTAATGAAACTTCTTGATAACCTGTAGCTTTAATCATTTTATCAGCTTGATCTAATAAAGTATTAGTAGTCTTTTCTCTAACTGGTCTGTAAATCATACCTGCTTGACAGAATCTACATCCATTAGTACATCCTCTTGAAGTTTCTAAAACTACTCTATCGTGTACTATTTCAGAGTAAGGAACTATCATATCTAATGGGAAATCTACTTTATCAAAGTTATTTACTATTCTCTTTTTAACCTTTGCAGGAACATCTTCATACTTTGGTTTAAATTCCTTTATAGTTCCATCTTCATTATAAGTAACATCATATAATGAAGGTACGTAAATTCCTTGAATCTTAGATATTTCTCTTAAGAATTCTTTTTTCTTTCCTTTGCCCTTGTATCTTTTATACACATCAAGGACATCATTCATAAGTTCTTCCCCTTCACCTATTTCGAAGAAGTCAACTATATCATATAAAGGCTCTGGATTATACGCACAAGGACCACCAGCCATAACTATTGGCTCATCTTCCCCTCTTTCAGATGCTCTATAAGTTATTCCAGCCATATCAAGCATATTTAATACGTTTGTATAACTCATTTCGTATTGAAGTGTAAATCCTAATATATCAAAATCAGTAAGAGGGTCCTTTGTTTCTAAAGTCATTAATGGAATTTCATTTTTTCTAAGTTCAGCTTCCATATCAGGCCATGGAGCAAAAACTCTCTCACAATATGTATCTTTTCTTTCATTTATAGTATGATAAAG
>JAEZAL010000312.1 GCA_023427705.1 Bacillota bacterium
TAGAAAGTCATTGCTATATTTATTTAATAAATTAAAATTTATCATAATTTATCCTCAGCTTCTTCCTATAATACTTGATGGCAACACCTTTATTACAGTATTTTCACTTATTTCAACAAAATAACTCTCTTCATTTTTATGCTTTAAAACCCCTAAAATACCAGAACTTAACACCACTTTATCCCCAATGTTTAGGTTGTTAAGAAATTCTAAATGCTTCTCATTATTCTTTTTAATTCCCTTATATCTGATAATAGAATTAAGAATACCATAACCGAAAAATATTACTATAATTAATGCTATAAATATTATATTTTGAGTGTTCATTTTATTACATCCTATTAGATATTAATGTCATTGTTTCTTTACAATCATTAACAGACTCTTGAATCATTGCTTGAATATCTTCTTCAACTTCACCAATACAACATTTCATTGCTAGATCAGCAACTAAAGCTAGATTAACTCCTGAAACAATATATTGATTCATTTTTCCTGATTCTAAAATTAAGCGAGCTGCAATTTGATGTGGAGCTCCACCTGTTAAATCTGCAAGAACTATAACTTTTTCATTGTTATTTAATAACTCTCTTAATTTATTTTCTAAACCTTCATGTGTTTCATTTTGATCTAAATCAAACCCATATATATTTTCATTTTTTCCTACTAATAAAGATACTGATGATAAAACTCCACTTGGGAAATTACCATGTCCTACAACTACTAATTTATACATTTATAATTCTCCTATACTAAAATTCCAAAATATGAAAGACTTATACCTAATACAAATAATAAAGCTAATAATTTATATGTTGACCATTTGTATTTCTTTACTAATGTAAATACAATTATAGTTATAACTGCAGGTAACATATTTGGAAGTATTTTATCTAAAATTGTTTGAATTGAAACTATTTGTTCTTCTCCTGAAGCTAAAGTAGTAACATATTCTATACCAATTTTTGCTTTTACAAAAGTAACTGCTAATGCAGAAATAACTGTAACACCTACTATATTTGCTGCATTAGAAACCTGACCTATCTTTTCACTTAAAGTATCAATTATACTAGTTCCTAGTTTATAACCTAAATAACCCATTGATAATTTAATAGCTAACATTGAAACTATCATAGCTATCCAGAAAGCCATTGGAGCAAAAGCTAATCCATCCATTGCTAACCCTGCAAAAATTGTTGAGAATAATGGAGCTAAACCAAATTGAGCAATTGAATCTCCTATACCTGCTAATGGACCCATTAATGCCATTTTTATACTACGTGAACTTTCTATATCTTCGCCGTGATCATACATTGCAACATGCATACTAGTTTCAAAAGGTAATACATGAGGATTTGTATTATAAAATTCTATATTAGCCATTGCAACTTCTTTTAATTTCTCTGGCTCGTTCTTATAAATTTTTCTTAGAGCTGGAAGTATTACAAATAGATATCCTGTTCCTTGATATGAATTATAGTTAAATCCATTTTGTAAAAAATAACTTCTTAGAGTTGTTTTTAAATAATCTTTTTTCGTTAATACAGGTTTTCTAGATTCCATTTGAAAAATCCTCCTCGTCTCCAACTGTTATAGAATTAGCACTTGCTACTGCAGTTTGTGCTTGATTAGTGTTTAAATTATACATAATTAATGCAAACACTCCACCAACTAATGCTACTGCCATAGTTGGTAATCCTAAATATGATACACAAATATAACCTAATAAAACATATGGTAATAATTCTTTTTTAATCATAACTGACATTATCATTGCGAAACCAATTGCAGGTATAAGTCCTCCAGCTACTGAGAATCCTTTTATTAACCATTCTGGTAATACATTAACAAAAGCTTGTAAAGCTGGTAAACTAACAGCTGATGCAATTCCAATAACAAATCCAACTACTAAGAATGCAAGAAAAGTACTATTTGCAATAAAATTGAATTTTCCATATTTTCCTTCCTTTATTAACTTTTTAGCGTTATCAGTTGTTCCTGATAATGCAGTATATATTGCAGTTGTAACTAATTGGAATAAAACAGCAAATGGGAATGATAGTGATAATGCAGATTCAGGAGTAACTCCTTGACTCTTTAAAGTTATAGCCATAATTGTACCTACTATTCCAGGTCCTAATTGATTTGGAGGAACTGTACCACCAGCACCAACACCAAATCCCATAAACGCTAATTCAGCTAATGCTCCAAATGTTAACGCTGTAGGAATATCTCCTAATACAAGTCCTACTAAGAAAGACATAATAATTGAACGATTTGTGTATATACCTAATAATTGTCCTGCATAACAAAACGCAGTTATTAATCCTATTAATATTGCTTGAGTTATTGATATATCCATATTTTCCTCCTCATACTATAAAGCATTATTTAAAGCTTCTATTGATTGAACACCATCGTTAGATACAGGTGATGTTTTAGTGTTAAATTTCACATTATATTTATCTCTTAATACACGTAAAGCTTCTTTATCTTCTTCACCTAAATAAATGAATTGAGAAACTTTTTCTTTTCCATCAGCAGCATGAATATTACCTATATTTAATTCTTCTATAGGGAATCCTCCTTCTGCTAGTCTAAGTGCATCTTGACATGATTTAACTACTGTAAATATAGTTTGATGTGGTGCTGCTTTATAAATAACTTCATTTGTTCTATCTATAGTCCAAAAACGAACTCCAACGTCTTTAGAAATATTTGATTTCATTAAAGTTTGTTGAATATTATCTGTTGAAACCTTATCATTTGCAACTATTACTAAGTTAGCTCCTAAGCTCTTAATCCATAATTGTCCTTGTCCGTGTATTAATCTTTCATCAATACGTACCATTTTAATATTTGGTTTGTTTTCCATATTAAGTCCTCCATTTATCATACAGTATATTTAAATTTTTTTACCAATACATTTTCCAATCTTTATAGAATCTAATCAGAGCTTCCATGTAATAATAATCTCCCCAAATATTACCTTCATCTACTCCTTTACCTGAATGCCAAGAATAAACTCCATGATTTATAAGTGCTGTAGCTCCATCAGTTAATTCATCAGTGTAATTATCTATTAAACTACCTAGAATTGCATGTTGTACATGCTTATATACATTCTTCATTTCATTAGTTTCTGGTAGGAACTTGTCCATTAGATTAAAACCACAAACTGCTACAGCTGCTGAAGAAGAATCTCTTGAGTGTCCAGAACCATCATTAAAGATTAAGTCCCAATAACACACATAATCTTCTGGTAATCTATTTATAAAGTAATTTGCTACTGCTTCAAAATTATGTATATTTTCTTCATTCATATCATGAGCATAGTTCAATGCAATTCCATATATTATCCAAGCTTGACCTCTTGCCCAACTTGAGTCATCTGAATATCCTTGTCTAGTCTTACCACCAACTGGATTTCCTGTCTCTGGATCAAAGTAGAAAGTATGATATGCAGAAGCATTATCTCTAACTGCATTTGCAAGAGTTGTTTTAAAGTGCTTTTTAGCAATTTCTTTGTATTTTGTATCTCCAGTTACTTCAGTTGTCCAATACAATAAAGGAATATTTAGTAGACAATCTACGATTAATCTGTAGTTATCAGCTGCTCCTAATTCTCCCCAAGCTTGAATAAATTCTCCCTTTTCTTGATAACGTTTAATCAAAGCATCTGCAGCCATGATTGCTGCATCATAGGCCATTTTGTTACCAGTTAACTTATAAGCACTTACACAAGAAGGAATATAAAGAAATCCTAAATCATGATGTGCCACTTCAATATTATTTACTATTCTATTGTAAAATGATTCAACGTTTTTCTCTGCTAATTTTTTGTATTTATCATCATTTGTATATTCATATGCTAACCATAGAACTCCTGTCCAGAATCCATTAGTCCATTCAGTGTTGTCCATAACACCATAAGTGTTATCTTTAGTTGCTGGAGTTGGAAAATTCTCTCCAAATATTTCAATATTTCTATCTATTTTTTCTATACATTTGTCTAATGCTGACTTAATAGTTTCTTTTGTTAATAGACCATTATTAAAATAACGTTCACTACCAAGTAGTTGTTCTTTTTTAATTCTACTCATATTTAACTCCTTAATGCCAATTTAAAATTAGACATTATCTTCAGTTTGAATCTCCATGGAGTAAAATTTATAATGTATATAATTTATTTCAAATACAAATGGTACTTGAGCTGGATAGTAAGAAATTCTTTGCATCTTATATACTGGTATATTTTCATCTATATTTAATTCTCTGCATACTTCCTCTACTGAAATAGGAAACTCAACTTCTATTTTTTGTTTTATAGGTAAAGTAATTAAATTTATTCCTAGAGCTTTATTTAACTCATCGGAAAATCTATCATTTTCTTTTAAATTATTATAGTAAAAATCTTTAATGTATTTTTTTGGAATATAGCTATTTTGAATTATCCATGGTGTGTCATTAACATAACTTACCCTACAAAAATGAACTAAAGTTTCATTTCCCCTAACTTGTAATTTTTCAGCAATTTCATTATCTTCTATTTCTTTTATATATAAGATCTTTTTGCTTTCCACAATAACTTCATTAGAATTCTTATTCTTAACTTCTTCAATTATTGGGCTACCCTCATCAAAGAAAGCACGTTTACGCTTAAAGGTCTTTCTTACATAAGTACCTTCTCCTTGTTTTCTAATAAGATAACCACTTAAAACTAAATCTTGAAGTGCTCTAACAACAGTTGTGCTACTAACATTATATAATTTCTTTAACTCTCCCTCTGAATAAATCTTATCCCCTGGCTTAAATTTCTTTTCTTCAATCATCTTGATAATGTCTTGTTTTATAATTTCATATTTAGCTATCATACTTTTCACTCCTTATAACATAACACGTTAACATATTATATAATTATATGTTATATTATAAGGTTCTTCAAGTATAACTAAATTAATACACTTATTATTCTGGTTGCTTACCTATAGATGCTAATATTCCACCATCAACATATAAAATATGTCCATTTACAAAGTTAGATGCATCTGATGCTAAGAAAACTGTTGGTCCAATTAAATCATCTGTAGTTCCCCAACGAGCTGCAGGTGTTTTAGCTATAATAAAATCATTAAATGGATTTCCTTTAACTCTTAATGGTGCTGTTTGAGGTGTTTCAATATATCCTGGACCTATACCATTACATTGAATATTGCTTTCACCATATTCTGCACATATATTTTTTGTTAGCATTTTTAATCCACCTTTTGCTGATGCATAAGCACTAACAGTTTCACGTCCTAGTTCGCTCATCATAGAACATATGTTAATAATCTTTCCATGTCCTTTTTTAATCATAGATGGTATTACTGCTTTTGAAACAATAAATGGAGCATTTAAATCTACATCTATAACTTTTCTAAAATCTGCTGCTGACATTTCAACCATTGGAATTCTTTTAATTATTCCAGCATTATTAACTAAAATATCAATAACTCCAACTTCTTCTTCTATTCTTTTAACTAAGGCTTGTACAGCTTCTTCGTCTGTTACATCGCATACATATCCTTTTGCATCTATTCCATCTGCTTTATATGCAGCAATTCCTTTATCAACTAATTCTTGGTTTATATCATTAAAAACTATTGTTGCTCCAGCTTTTGCTAACCCTGATGCGATTCCATATCCTATTCCATAAGATGCTCCTGTTACTAAAGCTATCTTTCCTTCTAATGAGAAGTTTTCCATTTTAAAGTTATTCATTAAATTTATCCCCCTATTTTTACTTTAAGCTATTCATATCAACCATATCCATATCATCATATGTTATATTTTCTCCACACATTGCCCATATGAATGTATAGTTGCTTGTACCCACTCCTGAATGTATTGACCAACTTGGAGAAATTACAGCTTCTTCGTTACTAACTACAATATGCTTAGTTTCTTCTGGTCTACCCATTAGGTGGAATACCTTAGTATCTTCTTGCATATCAAAATATAAATATGTTTCCATACGTCTTTCATGAGTATGACATGGCATTGTATTCCATGAACTACCTTCTTCAAGAATTGTATATCCCATTTGTAATTGACAACTTTCACATACATTAGGATGAATGTATTGGAAGATTTTTCTCTTATTTAATGTCTTTCCTTCTCCTACAACTCTTGGAGTAATATTGTCTATACTTATCTTTACATTTGGATATTTGTGATGTGCTGGTGTTGAAACAACATAAAACTTAGCTGGGTTATTTAAATCATTTGATTTAAATATTACTTGCTTAGTTTCCTTTCCAATATAATATCCATCTTGCTTTTTCATTTCTTCTTCTTTTCCATCAATGATAATTGTTCCAGGACCACCTATATTAATAACTCCAAGTTCACGACGTTGTAAGAAATAGTCAACTCCAAGTTCCTTTGAAAGAACTATTTCTAGTGGTTTGTCTTTAGGTGTAACTCCTCCAAATATTTGACGATCATAATGCAAATAAGTTAAGCAAATTTCACCAGGAATAAATATTTTTTCTTGTAAAAATTCCCCACGTAACTCTTCTGTTGAATAATGTTTTATGTCCTTTGGACTATGAGCATATCTAGTTTCCACTCTCTCATTCCTCCACTTCTTAATAGGTTAACATGTTAAGGTGTTAATATAATAATACTATCACTTGTAATCGTAGTCAATATTTTCTTTAGAATTTTTTTCTAAAATTTATATTATTTATTTACAATAATTTACCTAAAATAATCTTATAGCTTCAAAAACTAACTTATTATTAAAATTTCTTTGAAACAATATCAAAGGAGTGTATATATAAACAGTTAAACTTACTTACATACACACTCCTTTTATT
>JAEZAL010000112.1 GCA_023427705.1 Bacillota bacterium
ATTGTTAACTTGATTTGGAAAATCAGATCTTCCAGTTCCAATAACCTTTATTCCAGCTTCTTTTGCTATATCAGGAAAAATTTCAGGCGTTGGATTTGCCATAGCAAATACAATTGCATCTTTATTCATAGTAAGAGCCTTTTCTTTAGTAACTAAATTTGGAGCAGATACACCAATAAATACATCAGAATCTTTTAATGCATCCTTTAAGCTACCTTTAATATTATCTTTATTAGTTATGGATGCTAATTCCTTCATGGAATCATTTAAGCTTTCTATATCTTTATTTATTATTCCAGTCTTATCACAAATAATTATGTTTTTAGCTCCAAAGGAAATTAACAGCTTACAAATTGCTGTTCCAGCAGAACCTGCACCATTAATAACAATTTTTATATTTTCAATTTCTTTTTGTACAAGTTTTAAAGCATTAATTAATCCAGCTAAAACTACTATAGCAGTACCATGTTGGTCATCATGGAATACTGGGATATTTAATCTTTCTTTAAGTTTTTTTTCTATTTCAAAGCATCTAGGAGCAGATATATCTTCAAGATTTATTCCACCTAAAGATGGTGAAATCCTGACTATTGTCTCAACTATTTCATCTACATTCTTGGTATCTAATACTAATGGAAATGCATCAACATCACCAAATTCCTTAAATAATATTGATTTACCTTCCATAACAGGTAATGAAGCTAATGGACCAATATCTCCTAAACCTAAAACTGCAGTTCCATCTGAAATAACAGCAACTGTATTCCATTTTCTTGTATAAGTGTAAGCTAATTCTGGATTTTTATGTATTTCTCTGCAAGGTTCTGCAACTCCAGGAGTATAAGCAAGACTTAGTGATTTTTCGTTATTAATCTTACAATTAGATTTGATTTCATATTTACCTCTTAATTCTTCATGATATTTTAGGGATTCTTCGTAGATATTCATAATAATACTCCTTTATTATATATTCATATATTTATTATACGAATTATATAAATATAATGCAAAAAAATATTCGCAAATAAGTTGAAAGTTTATTTTCAGTTTGCTAATATGTTATTTGGAGATTAATTTTAAAGTAATTTTATTAATTAGGACTTTTAGTCCTTAAGCAAGGAGGCAAATTAATGTCAGCATTTGTTGTTTTAGGAGCACAATGGGGAGATGAAGGAAAAGGAAAAATGACTGATTATCTAGCTGAAGAAGCAGAGGTAATAGTTAGATTCCAAGGAGGAAATAATGCAGGTCATACTGTTGAAGTAGGTGATAAGCAATATAAACTTCATTTAATACCATCAGGAATATTACATGATAATAAGTTAAATATAATTGGTAATGGAGTTGTGGTTGATCCAAAAGCATTATTTACAGAAATAGATTATCTTGAAGCAGAGGGTGTTAAGGTTACACCAAACAAGCTTATTATAAGTGATAGAGCTCATGTTATAATGCCTTATCACAAGGTATTAGATAAACTAAAGGAAAAAGCAAGAGGAAAAAATGACATAGGAACAACAGGAAAAGGAATTGGTCCTTGCTATACTGATAAATTTGAGAGATCTGGAATTAGAATTTGCGATCTTATTGATGAGGAAGTATTTAAGGCTAAATTAAAAGAAAATATAGAAGCTAAAAATAAATATATAGTAAATGTTCTTGATGGAGAAGCATTAAACTATGATGAAATATTAAAAGAATATTTAGAACTTGCAGAAAGACTAAAGCCATATGTTCAAGATACTTCTGTAAGATTATATGATGAAATAAAAGAAGATAAAACTGTATTATTTGAAGGAGCGCAAGGAATGCTTCTTGATATAGACTATGGAACATATCCATATGTAACTTCTTCAAATACAACTGCTTGTGGTGTTGCAAATGGATCAGGAATTGGACCAACAATGATTACTAATGCAGTAGGTATAGCAAAAGCTTATACTACAAGAGTTGGTAAAGGCCCATTCCCTACAGAATTAGATAATGAAATAGGTGAATGGATTAGAGAAAAAGGACATGAGTATGGGGTAACTACAGGCAGATCAAGAAGATGTGGATGGCTTGATTTAGTTATATTAAAGACTACAGTAAGAGTATCTGGTTTAACATCTTTATGTGTTACTAAGATAGATACTTTAGCAGGACTTGAAAAATTAAAGATTTGTGTAGGATATAAATTCAATGGAAAAGTTATAGACTATTTCCCAGCTAGTCTAAATGATTTAGCAAAATGTGAACCAATATATGAAGAATTTGAGGGCTGGGGTGAAGAAGTAGCAGAAGCAAGAAGCTACGATGAGTTACCTGAAAATGCAAAGAAATACTTAAATAGAATTGAAGAACTTACTGGAACTAAGATTTCAATAATTGGTGTAGGACCAAGAAGAGATCAAACTATTAGAGTTACAAAAGAACTTTAAGAATAATATTTTAATATAAGAGTTGTATCAGATTAAGCTTTAGATGAAACTGATACAACTTTTTATTATTTATTGTTAAATTTAAGTAGATAATATTATATATAAATATGACAATTTTCTTAATTT
>JAEZAL010000316.1 GCA_023427705.1 Bacillota bacterium
GGTTTATATGGATATCAATTTAATTTAAATTCAAGTTTAAAGCTTGAAAATGGGATAATGATGTTTGGTAGTACTGAAGGTTTTGTATATTTTAATATAAATGATTTGGTTAAGTATAAATTGCATAATGACCAAGTAGTAATTGGGGACATTCTTCTTGAAGATGGTAAAGCTGCTTATGATGGAAAGGAACTTATTTTAGACTATAATTACAAAAATTTACATATAAATATTTTTCTACCTAATTATAAAAGCTTAAATAATACAACTTATGAATACATGCTTGAAGGAATTGATTCAGATTGGATATATATCGACTCACGTAGTGAGTTATATTTTAAATCATTAGATCCAGGAAAATATACTTTAAAAGTAAGAGCAAGAGATGGACATGGTGAACTAACTAAAGAAACAATAATCAATATAAGGGTAAAAAATCCTATATGGAAAACACCTTTAGCATATATAATATACGTTATTATATTAGCTATAATAATATTTTTCGTTTTAAATAAGGTTAGAATACTACAAAAGTTAGTAAATATAAAGACTATGAAATTAAATAATCAGTTAGAAGAAAATAAGAGACTAAGTGAAGAAATAATAAATAATGAGAAATTTAAAAATAATTATTTTGTAAATTTATCTCATGAGCTTAGAACACCTATAAATGTTATAGTATCAACAACACAGTTAATAAACTTACTTAATAATAAGAAAAATATTACAGGCGAAAAGCTTAATCATTATATGAATATAGTACATAAAAGTTGTAATAATTTATTAAGAATAATAAATGATATTATAGATAGTTCAAAGATAGAGACTGGTAAGTATAAAATTAACAAAAAAAATAATGATATAGTATATATAGTTGAAGAAGCAGCACTAAATATGAGTAATCTTATAGAAGATAAAGGGTTATCTCTTGTAGTAGATCCAGATATGGAAGAAAAAATAATAACCTTTGATGAAACTGAAATAGAGAGATGTGTAATAAACCTACTAGCTAATGCAGTTAAATTTACTAATGAAGGTGGAGAAATTCATGTTTATATTAAAGAGGTTGGAAAATATATTGAAATAACAATCAAAGATACTGGAATAGGAATATCAAAAGAAGATCAAGATTTTATATTTAATAGATTCTCTCAAGTTGAAGGAACAGGTACTATAAAAGGAAGTAGTAGTGGAATTGGACTTACACTTGTTAAATATATAGTAGAGCTTCATGGTGGATATATAAGACTTGAAAGTGAAGTTAATAAAGGTAGTAGTTTTACTATAGGAATTCCTAATATACAAGAGACTTTAGAAGCTGGAAATGAAAGTAGAGCTTTGATATAATATAGTTTAATTAATAAAAAGATATGTTGATACATAATAGTATTAATATATCTTTTTACTATTAGGAATTAATGCATATACTATTTTATAAAGCTATTAATATTATAAATATATTTGTTAAGAAAAGCTCCTTATATAACTGTTATAAATTGTAATTATTTAAATAATAAGATATAATAAATTTGAAATAATTTAATAAAAAGATATTATTTTATATATTTATATTTTTTAGTATAAGAAAAATAATCTGGAGGCAAGGCAATGGATAGAAGAGATTTTTCAGATTTAGAAGATCAAATTATGTCTACAGTAAAGAATGCATTTAATGCTATAGATTTTGCTAATTTAAAAAGAGATATTAGCTTTAGAGCTGAAGACACAATAAATGAATTTAAATCTAAATTTAATGAATACAATCAAAAGATAGAAAATAAATATAATACTTTAAATAAAAAAGCTAAAAATAATATATCATTATATATTGCTAAAAGACCAGCAGGAAGTATATCAGGAATTATTTATATAATACTTGGTTTAATAGGAAGCGTGGTTTTTGGATTCTTAGCTTTAACGTGTTTAATATTTGTGTCATTTTTCACTAAGATTATAGCTGATACTTTTATTGGAGTTACAGTTATCCTTATATTCTTTGGAGTAAGCTTAGGCTTATTATTAAGGGGGGTAAACTTAAGAAAAAGGCTAAGAAGATTTAAAACTTATGTAAGATTTATTGAAGATAATAGTTACTGTTTAATTAAAGATTTAGCTAGATTTTCAAAAGAAAAAGAATCCTTTGTTGTTAAGGACTTAAATAAGATGATTAATTTGGGAATGTTTTTAGAAGGACATATAGATGAAGAAAAAACTTATTTTATGTTAAATGACGATGTTTATGGAGATTATTTAAATCTAAAAAAACAACAAATAGCTAATGAAAAATTAAGAGAACAAGAAGAATTAAATAAGGATATATACGATTCTGAATATGGAGAATTAAAATCCATAATAGAAATGGGCAGAAAGTATATTGGTCAAATAAAAACTGTAAGAAATGATTTGTATAAAGATGAAATAGCTTTAAAGCTTGATAAACTACAAAATATTGCAAGTCAAATTCTTAATTATGTTGAGAAAAATCCTAAAAAACTACAAGAAGTTAA
>JAEZAL010000195.1 GCA_023427705.1 Bacillota bacterium
TTTAAATTATACCACTAATACTAGTAAAATAAATGGGGCTGTCGCACAATGTAAAATGAATAATGAAAAATGTAAAATTAATGAAGAAACTCCGTTAGGAGTTTCTAAAGCAGATATATTTTTAACAAAGGAGCTGTATCAACAGCTCCTTTAAAAATTACAATAATATAGTAATAATTTATGTACATATTGGAAATATTAATAGTGATATGCTTTAAATTTTATATATTAGTTGTACTGAAAATAATGTATTATTAATTAGTTTATTACTAATTTTAGTATAAAAAACAATAGTCTTAAATAATAATAATAGACATATAATAAAAGAGCCTATAAAATAGAGATAATAAATAGAAACATAAGGAAATAGAAAATAATTTATGAAAAATGGTAATATTTATTAATTTTAGAGGAAAAATATAAAGATTACAGTTTGAAAAATCATTATTAAAATATTATTATAAAATTGTTAGCACTAATTGGTAATGAGTGCTAATATAAAAGGGTAATAATTTTAGTTATATAATAGGAGGGATTTTTTTATGAATATCAAACCACTAGCAGATAGAGTAGTAATTAAAAAATTAGAAGCAGAGGAAACTACTAAAAGTGGAATAGTTTTAACAGGTACTGCAAAGGAAAGACCACAAGAAGCTGAAGTTGTTGCTGTTGGACCAGGGGCTATTGTAGATGGAAATAGAATAGCAATGGAAGTAAAAGTTGGTGATAAGGTGTTATATTCAAAATACGCAGGAACTGATGTGAAAGTTGATGGTGAAGAGTACACTATTTTAAAACAAGATGATATTTTAGCAATAGTTGAATAAGGGAGGAATAAATTATGGCAAAGATGATTATATTTAGCGAAGATGCTAGAAGAGCATTGCAAGTTGGTGTTGATACATTAGCTGATACTGTTAAAGTTACATTAGGACCAAAAGGAAGAAATGTTATATTAGATAAAAAATTTGGATCACCTTTAATAACTAATGATGGTGTTTCAATTGCAAGAGAAATAGAATTAGAAGATCCATATGAAAATATGGGAGCTCAATTAGTTAAAGAAGTTGCAACAAAAACTAATGATGTAGCAGGGGATGGTACTACTACAGCAACTTTATTAGCACAAGCAATAATTAGAGAAGGTTTAAAGAATGTTACAGCAGGAGCAAATCCAATATTAATTAGAAATGGTATTAGATTAGCTGTTGATAAGGCAGTTGAAGAAATTAAGAAGATTTCTAAACCTGTGAATGGAAAAGAAGATATAGCAAGAGTAGCAGCTATTTCAGCAGCAGATGAAGAAGTTGGTAAATTAATATCTGATGCTATGGATAAAGTAGGTAACGAAGGAGTTATTACTGTTGAAGAATCAAAATCAATGGGTACTGAACTAGATGTAGTTGAAGGTATGCAATTTGATAGAGGATATGTATCAGCTTATATGGTAACAGATACAGAAAAAATGGAAGCTGTATTAGATAATCCACTTATATTAATAGCAGATAAGAAAATATCAAATATTCAAGAATTACTTCCAATATTAGAGCAAATAGTTCAACAAGGTAAGAAATTACTTATTATAGCTGAAGATGTTGAAGGCGATGCAATGACTACATTAGTAGTTAATAAATTAAGAGGAACTTTCACATGTGTAGCTGTAAAAGCACCAGGATTTGGTGATAGAAGAAAAGAAATGCTTCAAGATATAGCTATATTAACAGGTGGAACAGTTATATCAGAAGAGCTTGGCATAGACATAAAGGAAGTAACTTTAGATATGCTTGGACAATGTGAAAGTGTAAAAGTTACTAAAGAAAATACTACTATAGTTAATGGAAAAGGAAGTAGCGAAGCTATTAAAGAAAGAGTTTCTCAAATAAGAGCTCAAATTGAAGAAACTACTTCAGAATTTGATAAAGAAAAATTAACTGAAAGATTAGCAAAACTTGCTGGTGGTGTTGCAGTAATTAAAGTAGGTGCTGCTACAGAAACAGAATTAAAAGAAAAGAAATTAAGAATAGAAGATGCTTTAGCAGCTACAAAGGCAGCTGTTGAAGAAGGTATAGTTCCAGGTGGTGGAGCTGCTTATGCAAATATTATTAATGAAGTAAATACAGTAACTTCAGATATACCAGACACTCAAGTTGGTATTAATATTATAGTAAGAGCATTAGAAGAACCAATGAGACAAATAGCAACTAATGCAGGACTTGAAGGTTCAGTTATTATTGAGCATGTTAAGGGATGCGAAGCAGGAGTTGGCTATGATGCTTTAAGAAATGAATATGTAAATATGATTAAAGCTGGTATAGTTGATCCAACTAAGGTTACAAGATCAGCACTACAAAATGCTGCTTCAGTAGCATCAACATTCTTAACTACAGAAGCTGCTGTAGTTGATATTCCTCAAAAAGATAACCCAATGCCAGGAGCACCAGGAATGGGAATGGATGGAATGTACTAAAATTTAATATAATAAAAAGAGATATTGCAAATAGTCTCTAAATTAAAATATATAGTTATTGATCTAATTAGTTTAAAATTACATCAATAATTTTTAAAACTCCGTAAGGAGTTTTTTTATTTAATTCTAAATTTTACATTATTCATTTTACATTTGTGATAGCTTACTATATTTAAGATATTACATAATGTGTTGATATAATATTATCCTTAATCTATAATATTAATGAATATATTAAGTAGAGGGATACTATGAATAAACAAAGCAAAAGAAATAATATTAAGAGAATACAAACAATTTTAATACTGATTATATCATTGATATTATGTACTACATTGATAATTACGTTTAATAATTATAAAAAAGAAACAAAAAAGGTAGAAATTAAAGAAGCCATAAGGAATTTAATTTTAACTATTGAAGCAGTTAAAATTAATAATTCTATAGAATTTGATAATTCTGACACTATATATGAAATTAAAAATGAAGGTGGAGAAAAACTAGAAGCAATATCTAAGTATAAGAATATAGAAGACTTTAATAAAATAGAAAATTTATCTTTAGAAGATGCAACAAAAATAATAAATAATGAAGTTGATTTCGAAATTAATAAATATGGACAATTTATTAATATAAAAAATATTAAATAACTTAAAAAATCGATTATAACTATTTTGTTATAGTCGATTTTTTTATAATTTAAAAAACTATACAAATTCTATTTGACTAAAAATTATAAATAATGGATAATATTTCAAGAAGATACGCTGTAAAATATTCAAGTTTAAATTTTTAGGAGGATATTATGGAGATTTTAGTATTAATTATAGGTTTATGTATAGGAAGTTTTTTAAATGTATGTATTTATAGGATACCAAGAGAAGAATCAATTGCTTTTCCACCATCTCATTGTACAAGTTGTGGATATGAA
>JAEZAL010000248.1 GCA_023427705.1 Bacillota bacterium
GAAAGATATGTTATTACATTAAAAAATTATATTGTTAAAGGTGAATTTGGTGAATCCTTGGTTCATGCAGGAGATACAGTTACTAGTATAGTTAAAAATAAAATGCCAGTATCATCAAGACTTGGAATTCAACAAATTATTGTGGGGGTATCACTAGGAATTATTTTAGGAATTATTGCGGCTATGAATAGAGGTAAAATTATTGATTATGTAATTTTAGTAGGTGTAATGATATTAGCCTCAGTACCATCTTTAGTACTATCTTTATTGCTACAACAATATTTAGCTAAGGGACCTTTATTAAACTTGCCGATAATTGGATGGCCTAAAGGTGCTGAACTTTGGTTTGGAGGATGGAAATATACAGTATTGCCAACTATGGCAGGTGCTGGATTATATATAGCTTATTATGCAAGACTAATGAAAACTAGTATGTTAGATAGTATAAATCAGGACTATACACTTACAGCAAGGTCAAAAGGATTATCAGAAGTAACTATAGTTAGAAAACATGTTCTTAGAAATTCATTTATTCCAATAATAACAGTATTACCAGTAGCAATATCAGGAGTAATTTCAGGATCTTTCTTTATAGAAAGAGTTTTTGCTATTCCAGGAGCAGGACAATATTTTATTCAAGCTGCTAATGATAGAGATATTCCAATACTTATGGGATTAACATTACTGTATGCCCTTATTTATCTTATAACAATATTTATAACAGATATACTTTATACAGTTGTAGATCCACGTATAAGATTAGTTAAGTAGTTAGAGGTGTGACTTATGAATAAATTAGATGTAAAAGATAAAAGATTTGAGTTTGTAGATTCATCTACATTAGACAGTGATTTAGTAGTTAGGCAGAATATTAGTTATTGGCAAGATGCCTGGAGAAGACTTAAAAAGAACCCAGTTGCTATGGGAGCATTATTTATATTAATTATACTTATATTAATGGCAATATTTTCACCAATAATTAGAAAGATGGATTATTTAACAGTTGTAACTGCAAAGAAGAATTTATCACCAAATAGTGAATTTTTGTGGGGAACTGATGCTATGGGAAGAGATTTATTTACAAGAGTTTGGATAGGTACAAGAATATCAATAAGTGTTGCCATTATTGCTACTGCGATAACTATAGTTGTTGGTTGTTTGTATGGAGGTATAGCTGCATATGTAGGCGGAATAGTAGATGAAATAATGATGAGGATTGTTGAAGTATTAAATAGTATTCCATATTTAATAATAACTTTATTAATTTTAGTTGTTTTAGGAAACGGATATTTTCAATTGATGTTAGCTTTATGCTTAACTGCATGGACTGGTACAGCAAGAATGATAAGAGGACAAATTCTTCAGTTAAGAGAAAGTGAGTATGTTTTAGCTGCAGAAGCTTTAGGGGCTTCATCAATGAGGATAATTTTAAAGCATCTATTACCAAATACAATAGGATTAATAATATTAGATGTTGCATCAACAATTCCAAGTGTAATAGTTTCAGAAACAATACTTTCATTTTTAGGATTAGGATTAAATATTCCAGCATTTAGTTTAGGATCTTTATTATCAGCTGGGCAACAAGCTATGGCATTTTATCCTTATCAATTATTGTTCCCAACTATAATTTTATGTTTATTAATATTATCATTTAATATTTTGGGTGATGGGCTAAGAGATGCTCTAGATCCAAAATTAAGACAGTAGGAGGTATATAAGATATGGAGAATTTAATAAGTAAAAGTCAATCAATTTTAGATGTACAGAATCTGAAAGTATCTTATCATACTTATGCAGGAGAAGTTCAATCTGTTAGAGGAGTATCTTTTGATGTAGATAGAGGAGAAGTACTAGCTATAGTAGGAGAATCTGGGTGCGGGAAAAGTGTTACTGCCAGAGCAATTATGTCATTAATACAAGCACCGCAAGGAGAAATTAAAGAGGGTAGTAAGATACTTTATAATGGAGAAGACATATTATCTTATGATAAGAGTAAAATAAGAGCATTTAGAGGTGGAGAGTGCGCCATGATATTCCAAGATGCATTAACATCTCTTAATCCAACTATGAAAGTTGGAAATCAAATAATTGAAAATTTAATAGCTCATAGAAATATGGATAAAAAGTTGGCACGAGAAGAAGCGATAAAAATACTAGATTCTGTAGGAATTCCAAACCCTGAAAAGAGAATAGATCAATATCCTCATGAATTTTCAGGTGGAATGAGACAAAGAGTCATGATAGCTATTGCTGTTGCTTGTGAACCTAAAATTTTGATTGCTGATGAGCCTACTACAGCACTGGATGTTACAATTCAAGCACAAATACTTGAATTAATAAGTGAATTAAAGAATAGACTTAATACAGCTGTAATATTAATTACTCATGATTTTGGGGTGGTTGCAGGAATGGCAGATAAGATTACAGTAATGTATGCTGGAAAGATTATAGAAGGTGGTGAAAAAAGAGATATATTTTATAATCCAAAACATCCATATACATGGGCACTTTTGAATTCAGTACCTAAGTTAGAATGGAAGGGGAAGCAGATGCTAGATACAATTAAGGGAACACCACCTGATTTAATTGCTCCACCAACTGGATGTGCATTTGCAGCTCGTTGTAAGTATTGTATGAATATATGTTTAGAGAAGGAACCTATGGAATATTCATTTGGAGATATACATAAGGCCAAATGCTGGTTATATAGTGAAGAAATTCCGGATGGAATGTTAGAAAAAATTATGGAGGAAAGAAGAAATGGCTAATGGAGAGAATATAATTTTAGAAGTAAAGAATTTAAAAAAATATTTTAAAATTGGGAATAAAGATGTTCTAAAAGCAGTAGATGATGTTTCATTTGCCATAAAAAAAGGAGAAACTTTAGGATTAGTTGGTGAATCTGGGTGTGGCAAGACAACTTGTGGGAGAACAGCCATTGGATTATACGATAAGACAGATGGAGAAATACTATATAAAGGGAAATCATTAGATAAATTAAAGGGTAAAGAAAAGAAACAATTCAATAAAGAAGTTCAAATAATTTTTCAAGACCCATATGCATCATTAAATCCTAGGATGACAGTTGCTGATATAATTTCAGAAGGAATAGAGATACACGGATTAGCTAAATCAAAAGAAGAGAAAGATAATAGGGTCTATAAACTATTAGAACAAGTAGGATTAAATAAAGAACATGCAAATAGGTTTGTTCATGAATTTTCAGGGGGACAAAGACAGAGAATTGGTATTGCTAGAGCATTAGCAGTAGAGCCTAACTTTATATTATGTGATGAACCTATTTCTGCCTTAGATGTATCAATTCAAGCACAAATTGCTAATTTATTAATAAAATTACAAAAAGAACTAGGATTAACATACTTATTTATTGCACATGACTTATCTATGGTTAAGCATATTTCAGATAGAGTAGCAGTAATGTATCTAGGAAGCATGGTGGAGTTAACAGAATCAGAAACTTTATTTAATAACCCTAAGCATCCATATACTGTAGCTTTAATGTCAGCAATTCCAATAGCAGATCCGGAAGTTGAAGAGAATAGAAGTAGAATTATGTTAGAAGGAGATGTTCCTAGTCCAATAAATACTCCGAAAGGATGTAAATTCCAAGGTAGGTGTAATAAATGTATGGAAATATGTAAAACTAAAGAGCCAGAGTTTAAGGAAATAGAAAAAGGACACTTTGTAGCTTGTCATTTATATTAGTTAAACCACAGGAGATTATTTTATGAGCAAATTAAATGGAATAATAAAAGATTTTATTAAGTGTATATTTGTTGGAAATCTAATAGCATTAGTAATAATATTAATGATTGGTATAATATCATTATTAGTATCGAAATTTGAAGTAAAGCAGTCATTACAAATTATAAGAAGTTCATTACTAATCATTGGACCATTAGGTGTTATATTAGGAGCACTTTTAATTCTTAAAAAAAGAGATGAAAAACAATTTGAATTTCTTGGTGAATGGGAAAAAAAATATAAAGTGTTTTCATATCGAATTGTGTTAGTATTAGTTAGTTTTGTTATTGTTTTATATGGAGGAATTATAGACTGGATAGTATTTCACTATATACAATAAATAGTATATATAACCTCTTAAAGAAATAAAAAATATCATTTATTGAAATAATATCTTACCTATGGTATAATAAGTCCAAGGTGGAGAAAAATAATATTATTAAGATAATGAGGTATATTAATATGAATGATAGAATTAAAACTTGGTTATATATTTTGACTTCTGTTTTAGTAGTTGGTGTGGTAGGTTATTTAGCTATTAATCTTTTAATTTTTTTAATCCCATTTTTAGTAGTTATATATATAGTTTTTAAAATAAAGGGATATATAAGTAAAAAAAGTAAAACTAATTCTAAAGTTAATTATGAAGAAAAGTATAAATCGTCATATGATAGCAAAATAGATAGTATTGATAATTCCCATACTGAAGTTATTGATGTAGAATATGAAGATGTAAATAAATATAATTAATAAAAACTCAGCAGAGGCTGAGTTTTTATTATATATAAAGAGGTAAATATGAATTTTAGAAAACTAAAGATATTTTATGAAACAGCACAACATTTAAATATGACAAAGGTTGCAAAGGAAATGTATATAAGTCAACCATCAATAAGTCAAAGTATAAATGAATTAGAATCAGAATTAGGAGTTAAGTTATTTGATAGAATAGGGAAAAAATTATATTTAACTAATGAGGGTGAAGTTTTTCGAAATTATACCAGAAGAATATTAAACTTATATGATGAAAGTGTAAAAATTATTAGAGATATAAATTTAAATGGAAAAGGGAAATTAGTTATTGGTGCAAGTACAACTATAGGAATATATATGCTTCCAGAAATAATAAAGGAATTTTCAAGTAAATTTAAGGATATAGAAATATCTTTAATTATTGAAAACACAAAGAATATTGAAAAGTTGATATTGGAAAATAAAGTTGATTTTGCATTTGTTGAAGGTGATATTCATTCTGAGGAAATAACAAAAGAAGTTATTTGGAAGGATGAATTAGTGTTTATTTGTGGTGAAGAAAATGAGCTTAAAAAATGTAAGCAAGTTTCTGTAAATGAAATTTCCAATCAAAAGTTTATTATGAGAGAAGAAGGAAGTGGAACAAGAGAACATACAGAATTATTTTTTAAGAAGAATAAGATTAAATTTAACA
>JAEZAL010000274.1 GCA_023427705.1 Bacillota bacterium
ATACCATGGAACAAGCAATATAATATCTATCTTCTATTTTTATGTTAAAGATTATATTCTAATTGACAGTCACAAGGCTCATTTTCAACATGTTCTTTATTATATTTTAATGCTTCAATACAGCCCATTGATTTATAGAAGGCTTGGGTTTCTACAGAAGAATGAGCAGAAATATATAGTTTCTTTGCTCCAGAAGCCTTTGTCCATTTAGCAGCCATTTCAAATAAAGTTTTTCCTATACCATTACCTCTCATATCTTCTGATACATGGAGGCTAGATAAATCGAAATATTGATTCTTATTATCTATAAATCCATATTCAACTGAAGCAAATCCCTTTAAAGTATTATTAAGAAATGCACCATAAACTACTCCTTTTGTTTTTATGGTGTTCTTAAGATAATTTAGAAGAATCTTATATTCATCTTCATTCCAATCATCAATAAAAGGAATGTCTTTAATTGCCCATTTACCATTTTCTTTTCTCCAGCATTTTGTAACTTCTTGATGACGAATAAAGTTATTAAACAACTCTATAGTTAATTCATCATATTTTAACTCTCTATATTTCATAAGACCTCCATAAATTATTATTAATAATTTTATTATACAATGGCATAGAACCTTAGTATACTTTATTTATAAATAAATGTTATAGTATAATATTAAGTGCTCTTTATAAAGGAGGGATAATATGAATTTAAGAAATATGATGAACTCATTATTAAAGCTTGCCTCTTCTATTTCTAAGAATAATGGAAGAAATATATTTAAAGAAGGCTTAGCTAATAAGGTTATAAGTAAAAAGATAGATGATACCTATCATATTTATGGAAGAGTTTTAGATAATAAAAATGAATACAGCACACATATACAGTTTAATTTAAATGATGAAGTAAAGGCTGTTAAATGTACTTGCAATCAGTTTGAGGAAAATAGTAAAGAAATAAGAAATTATACTTGTAGTCATATAATTGCAACTATGTATAAGTTCTACTATAAAGCTTCTAATAAAATTCAAAAACAAGAAATTAAAAGTACAAAAGTTTTAAATAATTCTTTAAAGCTTGATATAAAATTCAAACAAGTTAAAGCTGATAATAAAAATGAGTATTATCTTGAATTAAGAGCAGGAAATGAAGGGACTATAGCAGTTGAAACATTAGGGAAGTTTTTATTTGATGAAAATAATAAATTTAAATATAGAGATTATATATTTATAGACTTTTTAAGGAAAAAGCTTAAAGAAGATAAAAGTAGGATTACAAATTTAAGAACCTTTAAGATTCATGATAATGAACTTAAGGAAGTATTAAATTTAATAGACAATAAAAAAGAAATTAGCTTAAATTATGATTATATGAATTATACATCTCAAATTTACAAAGAAGATATTCCATTTATCTTTACTATAAAGAAAAAAGGTGAAGGAATAGTAGTAAAACCTCAAAAGAAAAGTATAATTCCACTAGATAATAATAAGGATATTTGGTTATATGATAAGAAGATATACTTACCTACAGAAAAACAATTAAAATATTATAAGGGAATTTATAAAAAACTAAAGGAAAAGGATGCTCTAATTTATAAATATACAGATGATAATTTAAAAAAGATATTATTTATCTTAGGAGAAATATCCAAAGACCTTATTATAGATGAAAGCATTAAATATGAAATAAATAAGATTAATACCCCTAAGTTTTATATAGCAAAAGAAGACTCTAATATTTATTGCAATTTAAAAATAGAATATATTAATAGCTTAAATGGAATAAAAGATGATAAAGCTATTGAAAAATTAGAAATGGCTTTAGAAAAATATAGATTTATAAAGAAGAATGAAAGATTTATTTTTATAGGAAGCGAAGAAGAAACCTATACATTACTAAAAGAAGGACTAGAATTCTTAAATAAAGTAGGAAGAGTAATTTTATCAAAAGACTTTAAAGATATGAATTTAATAAATTCTAAAAATATATTTAGTTCTTTAAGGGAAGAAAATGAAAATTTTTATTTTGAATATAAGATAGATGGCTTAGAATATGGAGAAATCCCAGAGGTATTAAATGAAATAAAAAGAGGAAGTTCTTTTTATAGAACTAAGAAAAATAGTTTTCTAGACTTAAAGGATGAAAGAGTAAGTGAGTTTTTTAGAGGGGTAGAAGAACTAAATTTATTTAATTCTGTGTATAAAGAAGAAATATATGTGGATAAATTCAATTTACTTCATTTAGAAAATAAAATTACTAATAAAAAACTTCCATATATATCTGGAGAAGAAAAGATAAATATTTTATTAGAAAAGTTAAAGAATAAAGATAAGGAATATAATGTTCCAGAAAAATTAAATGCTAATCTTAGAGAATATCAAAGAATAGGATATAACTGGTTAAGAACTATTGAAGCTTTAGGCTTTGGAGGAATACTTGCAGATGATATGGGACTAGGTAAAACCATTCAAACTATAACACTATTATTATCTATGGAAGGAAAATTAAGTTTAATTATTACACCTACTTCTGTTATATATAATTGGAAAAATGAGTTTGAAAAGTTTGCACCAAGTTTAAAAGTTGGAATTATCCATGGTAGCTTAAAAGAAAGAAGTAATATTTTAGACAATTATAATGATTATGATGTTTTATTAACTACCTATGGAACTTTAAGAAGAGATTTGAATTTATATGAAGATAAGAATTTTGATTTTTGTATAATTGATGAGGGACAAAATATTAAAAATAAATCTTCAAAAATATCAGAAGCTGTTAAATCTATAAAAGCTAATTGTAAAATAGCTTTAACAGGAACTCCTATTGAAAATAATTTAATAGAATTATGGTCAATTTTTGATTTTATTATGCCTATGTATTTATTTTCAGTAGAGAAGTTTAAAGATAAATTTGTTAAAGGTAATGATGAAGATTTAAATGAATTAAAGGAACTTATTTCTCCTTTTATATTAAGAAGATTAAAAGAAGAAGTGTTAGATGAATTACCTGATAAAATTGAAAAAGAATATATTATCCCAATGTCTAGTAAGCAAAGACAAGTTTACAATTCTTATATGAAAGAAATTAAAAAGAAGTTAAAAGAAAATAAGGATAATAAGATACTATTATTTTCTTACCTTACTAAACTAAGACAATTATGTTTAGATCCATCACTTCTAATTGAAGATTTTAAAGAAGAAAGCTCTAAAATCAAGGCAATAGAAGAAATAGTTATTGAGGGATTAGAATCTAAGAAGAAAATAATTATATTTTCACAATTTACATCAGCCTTAAATAAAATAGGAAATAAGTTGAAGGATAATAATCTTGAATATTTATATTTAGATGGAAGCATTAAAGCAAAGGAAAGATTAAGATTAGCACAAGAATTTAATGAAGGAAATATAGATATATTCCTAATTTCTTTAAAGGCAGGAGGCGTAGGACTTAATTTAACATCTGCAAATATAGTGGTACATTTTGATCCATGGTGGAATCCAGCAGTAGAGGAGCAAGCCACAGATAGAGCATATAGAATAGGACAAAAGAATGTAGTAGAAGTTATAAAGTTAATTTCTAAAGATACAATAGAAGAAAAAATTATTAAATTACAAGAAGAGAAAAAAGAATTAATAAGTAAGGTAATTGATGGAAATATGTTAACTGGTGATAAATTAAATTCAATTACAGAGGAGGAATTACTAAATCTTTTTAGTTAGTAAATAGATATGGATATATATACAATAGGTCATTCAAACTATACAATGGAAAAATTAATACAAATGCTAAGATATTTTAATATTAATACTGTTGTAGACATTAGAGGAACACCTTATTCTAAATATAATGTTCAATTTGATAAGGAAAGAATTAATTATACATTAACAAAGGCAGGCTTTATATATATTTATATGGCTCAGGAACTAGCAGCAAAACGAGTAAATAAAGTTTCTTATAATAAGGAAGGATATTCTGATTTTGAAAAAGTAGTACAAGAAGAGGATTTTCTAAGAGGAATAGAACGACTTAAAGATGGATGTAATAAAGGATATAAAATTGCTTTACTTGGAGCTATGCAAGATCCTATAAGATGCCATAGAAGTATTTTAGTTGGAAGAGCTTTAAAAAAAGCTGGATTTAATGTAATGCATATTTTAGATGATTTAAGTATAAAAGATCAAGATTATATAGACGAAAGAGTTTTAGATAAATATTTTCCAGGTAGAGGTCAATTAACTATAGATTCTTTACTTGGAAATGAAAAAAGCAGAGAAGAAATGATAGATGAAGGTTATAGAATGGCAAATAAAGAAATAGGATATAGAATAGAAAATTTATCTATCAAGAAAGAATAGCACTAAAGGGGGATTAGACTTTGAGATATGTAATAGTATGTGTAGTAAAAGGAGAAGCAGGGAGATTTAATAATGAAATGAGAAGAGATATTTTTAAGAAGTTTAATGCTAAGTCATCTAAGCTTCCAGCTCATTTTACAATAAAAGCTCCATTTGAATATGAAGGAAGTATAAAAGAATTAGAAGAAGCATTATATAAGTTTTCTAATGAAGAAGAAAAAGCTCCTTTTACTATGGATAAATATAATCACTTTGATGATAGAGTTGTTTATATGGATGTTAATATGTCTAAAGAAGGTAAGGATCTTCATGATAGACTAATAGATTTATTAG
>JAEZAL010000284.1 GCA_023427705.1 Bacillota bacterium
ATATAAATCTTGGCTACCTGTTACAAACCAAAAATTATATTCTTTAATTTTTAACATATTAATCCCTCCTACCCTTTTATTTAAATTAGTTATTCTTGTCCATAGTATGCATCTTTTCCATGTTTTCTAAAGTAATGTTTATCTTGATGTTGCTTATCTATTGGAGTTATACTTTCATTTAAGTTTTCTGTTATAAGAGCCATTTTAGCAACCTCTTCTAATACTACTGCATTTGAAACTGCTTTACTTGGATTTTCTCCCCATGAAAATGGCCCATGACTTCCAACTATTATTCCTGGAACGCTTAATACTTCTATATTTTTTGATTCTAGGGTTTCAATTATTACGAAACCTGTATTTCTTTCATACTCTGTTTTTATTTCTTCATTTGTTAGTTTTCTAGTACATGGAACGGAGCCATAAAATGTATCAGCATGAGTTGTCCCATATGAAGGAATATCTCTTTTGGCTTGTGCCCACGATGTAGCAAAAGTTGAATGAGTATGAACTATTCCTCCTATATTAGGATATTTTTTATATAGTTCTATATGAGTAATTGTATCTGATGAAGGTCTTAAACTTCCTTCAATTACATTACCTTCTAAATCTACAACTACCATATCCTCTTCTTTCATATTGTCATAACTTACTCCACTTGGTTTTATAACTACTAATCCCTTTTCTCTATCTATTCCACTAACATTTCCCCAAGTTAAAACAACTAAATTATTTTTAACTAAGGCTAAATTTGCTTCAAAAACTTCTTTTTTTAATGATTCAACCATATCTACCTCCTAAAGTCTTCTCATTTTCTTTAAATCCTTCATTACATTATTTTCTACTCTTCCAAAGTAGTCATGTAATCTATCGTAATGAGCATAAATTTTTGAATAAATTTCTACATTTTCAGGTATAGGTGTTATTACTTCATCTAGTAATTTAGGTATAACCTTTGCTGCTTCATGTATTGACTCAAAACCTCCATTATCCTTTCCTGCTACAACTGCACCAAACATAGCTGATCCTAAAGCTGGTGTTTGAGATGATTTAGAAATTCTAATTGGAAGATTAGTTACATCAGCATAAATTTGAATTAACATTCTATTTTTTTGTGGTAGTCCTCCACAAACATATAGTTCATTTATTTCAATACCATGATTAACAAATGTGTCTACAATTTTTTTATGTCCATAAGCTGTAGATTCAATTAAAGCTCTATAAATTTCTTCTGGTTTTGTATTTAAATTTAATCCTAGTATAAGCCCCGTTAAATCTGTATCTACTAAAACTGTTCTATTGCCATTTAACCAATCTAAAGCTAAAAGTCCTGAATCGCCAGGGTTTGATTTTTCTGCTTTCATTGTTAAATATTGATGTATATTTAATCCTAGCTTGTCCGCTTCATTTATATAGGATTGTGGTACACAATTTTTAACAAACCATGCAAATATATCTCCAACAGCTGATTGTCCAGCTTCATATCCATAAAGGCCTGATATTATACCATCTTCTACATATCCACAAATACCTGGTACTACTACTTCTTTATCTGATAAAACCATACTACATGTTGAAGTGCCCATTATCATAACCATCTTTCCTGGCTCTGTAACTCCCATTGCTGGAACAGCAACATGGGCATCTACATTTGCTATAGCTATTGGCATTCCTGGATTTAATCCAATTTTTTTAGCCATTTCTTCAGTTAACTCTCCAGCTTTTTCTCCTAAACTTGTAACTTCACAATCATATTTCTCTTCAAATAGATTTTCTAATCTTGGATCTAAAGCTTTTAAGAATTCTGTTCTTGGAAATCCTTCTTTTTTATGCCAAACTGCTTTATACCCTGCTGTACAACTATTTCTAGTTTCTTTTCCTGTAAGCTGCATTATTACCCAATCGGTTGCTTCTATAAATTTATCTGTTGCTTCATAAACCTCTGGAGCTTCATTTAATACTTGCCATACCTTTGGTATAAACCACTCTGAAGAAATTTTCCCGCCATATCTAGTTATAAATTTTTCACCCATATTATTTGCTATTTCATTTAACTTATTAGCCTCATCTTGAGCTGCATGGTGTTTCCATAGCTTAACATAAGCATGAGGATTACTTTTGAATTCATCTAAATAACAAAGTGGAGTCCCATCTTTTTTCATAGGTAATATTGTACATGCTGTAAAATCAATTCCAAGTCCTATAACATCATCAGGTGATATATTTGCTTTTACAATAACTTTTTTAACTATATATTCTAATACATCTATATAGTCCTTAGGATGTTGCAAAGCCCAAAAAGGTTCTAATTTTTTACCACATGGCAATTGTTCAGACATAACTAAATGTGGATATTCCATCATTTCTGATGCAACTTCTTCCCCTGTATTAATATTAAGCAATAATGCTCTAGCAGATTCAGTACCATAGTCTACTCCAATAGAATATTTACTCATAAATTACCCTCCATTTAATATATATAAATATAAAAGATCTTAAATTAAACATATTTAGTACGTACAATTATTATTATAATATAAATATTACGTACAATTAAATCATAACAAATTAGGCATTCAATGTAAACATTTAAATTTATTTTTCCTTATACTTTTTTTAGATAAATATTTCCATTATATAAAAAAAGTAAGTATCAACATTTAATCGTTAATACTTACTTTTAAAATATTTATTTAATACTAATCTATATTTTTTACACTATCCTTTTCAACTATCATTGGCTCATATACGTAATTTACATTATCCACTTCTTTGTTAATTAATGATACTAACATTTCTGCTGCCTTTTTCCCCATTTCTTCTTTAGGATGATTTATAGTAGTTATTCCATAATCTAATATTTGAGAAATAGTTTCATCATTATCATATCCAACAATACATAAATCTTCTGGTATTCTTAACCCTAACACTTTAGCTACTTTATTTACTTTTATAGCTGTATTGTCATTATAACATACAATAGCTGTTGGCCTATTAGCTCTACCTAGTAAACTCTTTGAAAAAGCATAAACATAAAAATCTTCTTCATAAGTTTTAAAGTTTCCTATTATTGT
>JAEZAL010000286.1 GCA_023427705.1 Bacillota bacterium
TGATAAAAAAGTTATTTCTTTATTTACTTCTCCAGATGCTCTAGGAGTAACTAAAGAAGAACTTGGATGCGAAGTTGGTAGTTATGGGTTACCTGAATTTGGAACTAAGTTTGTTAGAGGAATGCTGGTAGATACGCAACCTAAAAGTTTTGCGGATTTAGTTAGAATATCAGGGCTTTCTCATGGTACAGATGTATGGCTTAATAATGCCCAGTATTTTATAAAAGAAGGATACACTACATTAAAAGATTGTATTTCTACAAGAGATGATATTATGGTTTATTTAATGTATGCGGGAGTACCTCCTAAGATGGCCTTTACAATTATGGAAAGTGTAAGAAAAGGTAAAGGGCTAACAGAGGATTTTGAAAAAACAATGAAAGAAAACAATGTTCCAGATTGGTATATTGAATCTTGTAAAAGAATTAAATACATGTTCCCTAAAGGACACGCAGTTGCTTATGTTATGATGGCTGTGAGAATAGCGTATTTTAAAGTTTATTATCCTGAAGCTTATTATGCAACTTATTTTACAGTTAGAGCAGATGACTTTGATGCAGATTTAATTTGCAAGGGACCAGGTGCTATAAAAGCAAAATTAGATGAACTTTATGAACTTGGCAATAAAGCAACAGCAAAAGATAAAGGATTAATTACAGTACTAGAACTTTCCTATGAACTTTATGTAAGAGGTTTAAATTTTAAAAGAGTAGATTTATATATTTCTGAAGCCACTAAATTCACTATAGAAGAGGATGGTATTAGACCACCTATAAGTGCACTTCAAGGTGTAGGTGAAAATGCAGCAAAGAGTATAGTAGAAGCAAGGAAAAATGGAGAATTTATATCAAAAGAAGATTTAAGAATAAGAGCAAAAGTTTCAAAAACTGTAATTGAGACGTTAAGTAATCATGGCTGCCTAGAGGGGATGTCAGAAACAAATCAATTATCTTTATTTTAAAGGAGTATAATAATTATATATAAGGGAAGTAATAAATATAGTAGTATTAATAAATTACTGCCTACCCCTTGTATTAATTAGGAAATTGTGTTAGGATAAAAAGAGAAGTAATTTACTAATAGGCGGGAATTGTGAGTGGGAATGAAAATGCCCGCTCTTTCTATTTAATTGCAACTACTATTAGTTGCTTTTTTTATAGGTTGCTTAATTTAGTGATACTTTAATATAATTGAATATAGAAGGAGGTTAATATGAAAGTTGATGCATTATTAGAAAAAATTTATCAATTAGTAAGACCTATTGCAGAAGATTTAAATTATGAAATCTATCATATTGAGTATGTAAAAGAAAATGGAGAATATTATTTAAGGATATATATTGATAAAGATGGTGGTATAACTTTAACTGATTGTGAAAAGTTATCAAGAAGAGTAAGTGATATTATGGATGAAGAGGATCCAATTCCAGTTGCATATTTTCTTGAAGTATCATCACCAGGTTTAAATAGAGGATTATTTACAGATGATCATTATAGAAAACAAATTGGAAAAGAAGTTCTTATTAGATTTGTAAAATCTTTTGATGGTAAAAAAAATATTAAAGGCATATTAAAGGAAGTAAATGAAGAAACAGTAGTAGTTGAATATGAAGCAGGAAATTTATTTACTATTCCTAAAGATAAAATAAAATCAGCAAATTTAGAAGGGGAAATATAATAAGGAGGAAATCAAAATGAACCAAGAGTTTATAGTTGCTCTTAAAGAAATTGTAAAAGATAAGGGGATTAGCGAAGATTTAATTTTTACTACTATAGAGGATGCATTGGTTGCAGCATATAAGAAGAATTATGCAAGTCCAACAACTTCGGCACAAAATGTTAAAGTAAGTATAAATAGAGAAACTGGAGAAATACATGTATATGCACAAAAAGTAGTTGTTGAAGATGTGTATGATTATGTAACTGAAATTAGTTTAGAAGAAGCTAAGGAAATAAGCCCAAGATATGATCTTGATGATATAGTAGATTTAGAAGTAACTCCTAAAAACTTTGGAAGAGTTGCAGCACAACTTGCAAAAGGAGTAGTTACTCAAAGAATAAGAGAAGCAGAAAGAAATATAGTATATTCAGAATATAAGGAATTAGAATACGACATTATAACAGGAACTGTTCTTAGAAAAGATAAAGGAAATGTTTTTGTGAATCTTGGTAGAATAGAAACATCTATTGGACCAAATGAACAAATTCCAAGAGAAGAATATAAGTTTAATGAAAAAATTAAACTATATGTTGTAGAAGTTAAAAATGGATCAAAAGGGGCACAAATTTTAGTTTCAAGAACTCATCCAGGTTTAGTAAAAAGATTATTTGAATTAGAAGTACCTGAGATTTATGAGGGAATAGTTGAGATTAAGAGCATTTCAAGAGAAGCTGGTTCAAGAAGCAAAATAGCAGTTTACTCAAATGATGAAAATGTTGATCCAATGGGAGCATGTGTAGGACCTAAAGGTATAAGAGTACAAAATATTGTTAATGAACTTAAAGGTGAAAAAATTGACATAATTAAATGGAGCAAAAATCCAGAAGAATTCATAGCTGCATCTTTAAGCCCTGCAAAAGTTTTAGAAGTTACAGTTTCTGAAGAAAATAAGTCTGCTAAAGTAGTTGTAGATGATAATCAATTATCTCTTGCAATAGGTAAAGAAGGTCAAAATGTAAGACTTGCAGCAAAACTAACTAATTGGAAGATAGATATTAAGAGTAAATCACAAGCAGAAGCTTTGAAAAAAGAAGAGTTAGAAGATTTAAATGAAGAAATAGAAATCTTAGAATAAGGGAGGATTTTTATGAAAGTAAAGAAAATTCCTTTAAGAATGTGTACAGGATGTATGGAAATGAAGCCTAAAAAAGAACTAATAAGAATAGTTAAAAGTCCTGAAGGCGAAGTTTCTGTTGATTTAACTGGCAAAAAGTCTGGTAGAGGAGCTTATATTTGCAAAAATATAGAATGCTTAGAAAAGGCTTTTAAAACAAAAAGACTATCAAGAAATTTAGATATAGCTATAGATAATGAAATATACGATAGATTAAGGAATGAAATAAATGAATAAGTTTTTTAATTTTCTAGGCTTAGCCAAAAGAGCAGGAAACGTAATTGAAGGCTATAGTAAATGTGATGAAGAAAGAAATAGAAAAAATATTTTCTTATTCATAATATCTAATGATGCTTCAAATAGTACTAAAAAGAAATTTAAAAATCATTGTTTAACAAAAAACATAATTTTTATAGAAAACTTCTCAAAAGAAGAGCTAGGAGCTTCTATCGGAAGAGAAGAGGTAAAAATATTAGCTATAACGGATAAAAATATGGCTAATAAACTTTATGCCCTTTATGAAGAGCAAAGTACCAAAATTTAACCGGGGGTGATTTTATTGTCAAAAATCAGAGTATATGAATTGGCAAAAGAACTTGAAATAAGTTCAAAAGAACTTATAGAATTATTAATGAATGAATTTAGCGTTGATGTAAAAAATCATATGAGCGTAATTGAAGACGAAGATGCAGAGTTAATTAAAGAATTACTTGGTGATACAGCAGATACTAGTAATAAAACAATAGTTGATGAGTATGAAGAAATATTAGCTGAAGAAGTTAATAATCAAGCTAAAAAGAGAAAGAGAAAGAAGAATGAAGATTCTACAGAAGCAATTGGAGAAGGTGGATCAGGAGTAGTTGAAATTGGTGAAACTATAACTGTAAAAGAACTATCTGAAAAAATTGGTAGACCTACTGCAGATGTTATTAAAACACTTATTTTCACAGGTGTTATGGCAGGTATAAATCAAGAAATAGATTTTGCAACAGCTGAAAAAGTTTGTGAAAAATATGAATGTTTAGTAGTTAAAAAAGAAGAAAAAGAAGAATTAGAAGTAGTTGAAGAAGAAGATGTAGTAGAAGAAAATCTAGTTAAGAGACCACCAATAGTTACAGTTATGGGTCACGTTGACCATGGTAAGACATCACTTTTAGATGCTATTAGAAAAGCAAATGTTACTGCACATGAAGCTGGTGGAATCACTCAACATATTGGGGCATACACTGTTAACTTAAATGGAGAAAAATTAACTTTCTTAGATACTCCAGGACACGAAGCCTTTACTGCTATGAGAGCTAGAGGAGCTCAAGTTACAGATGTAGTTATATTAGTGGTTGCAGCAGATGATGGAATAATGCCACAAACTAAAGAGGCTATAAACCATTGTAAAGCAGCAGAAGTTCCAATGATTGTTGCTATAAATAAAATAGACAGACCAGGAGCTAATATTGAAAGAGTAAAACAAGAATTAACTGAGCACGAGTTAGTTGCTGAAGACTGGGGTGGAGATACTATTTGCGTTCCTGTATCAGCAAAGACTGGAGAAAATTTAGAACAATTATTAGAAATGGTTCTATTAACAGCTGAAATGGCAGAACTTCAAGCTGATCCTAAGAGAAAGGCAAAAGGAACTGTAATAGAAGCTAAACTTGATAAAGGAAGAGGTGCAGTAGCAACTTTACTTATTCAAAATGGTACATTAAATGTTGGTGATTCAATATTAGTAGGCTCTACATATGGTAGAATAAGAGCTATGTTTGATGATAAAGGAAAGTCTATTAAAAATGCAGGTCCTTCAATACCAGTAGAAATTTTAGGACTTTCAGAAGTTCCTTCAGCAGGAGATAGATTTACTGTTGTTAAAGATGAAAAGACAGCTAGAAATATGGCTGAAACAAGAAAACAAAAACTTAAAGATGAAAGCTTCCATTCAGCAAATAGAGTTTCACTAGAAGATTTATATAGCCAAATCCAAGAAGGAACAGTTAAAGAACTTGGCATAATAGTAAAAGCTGATGTACAAGGATCAGTTCAAGCTATAAAACAATCTCTAGAGAAATTATCTACTGATGACGTAAAAGTTAGAGTTATTCATGGTGGGGTTGGTGCTATTACTGAAACAGATGTTACTCTTGCCACAGCTTCAAATGCTTTATTAATTGGATTTAATGTAAGACCTGATTCAAATGCTACTATGGCAGCAGATAGAGATGGTGTAGATATTAAAACATATAGAATTATATATGATGCAATAGAAGATGTTAAATCAGCAATGATTGGAATGCTTGATCCAGAATATAAAGAAGTTGTTAATGGTAAAGCAGAAGTAAGAGTTGTATATAAAATTTCAAATGTTGGTACGATTGCTGGAGCTTATGTTTTAGATGGAAAGATTTTAAGAAATTCAGAAGTTAGAGTTATTAGAGATGGAGTAGTAATATTTGAATCTACGTTAGCTTCATTAAAGAGATTTAAAGATGATGCAAAAGAGGTAGCTGCAGGATACGAATGTGGTTTAAGCGTAGAAAAGTTTAATGATATAAAAGAAGGCGATATAATAGAATCATTTAGTATGCAAGCAATTGAAAGAAAGCAGCTTTAATTAAAGAGGTGATTTTAAATGGCTAATTATAGAGGCGGAAGAATAAATGAAGAAGTAAAAAGGGAAGTAAGCGTAATTATAAGAGATGAAATAAAAGATCCAAGAATGACCGCAATGGTGTCTATAACATCTGTTAAGGTTAGTAAGGATTTAAGGTATGCAAAGGTGTTTGTAAGTATATTCGGAAAAAATGAAGAAGAAAAGAATGAAACCTTTGCTGCATTAAAAAGTGCAAGTGGATATGTAAGAAGAGAAGTAGGTCAAAGAATGAATTTAAGAAATACTCCTCAAATCATATTTGAGTTAGATGATTCTATAAGTTATAGTATGAGAATTGAAGAACTTATAGATAAAACTAAGGATAAATAATGAATACATTAGTTGATATTAGCAAAATAATATCAAATAGTAATAAAGTGGGCATTACCTACCATGTATCACCAGATGGTGATGCAGTAGGTAGTGCACTTGCACTATTAAATGGATTAAAACATCTAAATAAAAATGCTTATTTAATTTCAAAGGATATAATTTCAGATAATCTAAAGTTTTTAAGATCTTCTAATGAAGCTACTGGACTGTTAACAGTACCAACTGATGATACAGATACAGTAATTGTTTTAGACTGTGGAAACTTTGAAAGAATATCAGCTGACCTTCAAAACTTTAAAGGTATTATAATAAATGTTGATCATCATCTTTCGAATGCTCAATATGGAAATTATAATTACGTTGATACAAATGCAGCAGCTACTGCTGAAATAGTATTTGAATTGTTGGAGTTATTAGGTATAAGTTTTAGTTCTAAAAATAAAGAAATAAAAGAAATTGGAACTTGCCTTTATACTTCTTTAGTAACAGATACTGGTGGATTTAGACATTCAAATGTAACAGCTAGAACTCATAGAATTGCTTCTATATTAAAAAAATTAGATGTAAACAATACCTATATATATCAAAATCTTTATGATAATAATAGTTTTGAAAAAATAAGATTGATAGGTAAATCTATTAATAATATGGAACTTTTATTTGATAGAAAAGTTTCTTTAATTAAGATACCTAAAGCTTATGGTGAAGAACTAGGTATAGAAATAGGAGATACATCAGATATAATATCCTTTGGATTACAAATTAAAGGAGTAGAAGTAGCGGTTTTAGTAAAAGAAACTGATAATGGAACTAAAGCTAGCCTACGATCTAAGAATGATTTTGATGTTAGAAAAATAGCAGAAAAATTAGGTGGCGGTGGTCATTCTAAGGCAGCTGGTATAACATTAAATGGTATTAGTATTGAAAAAGCTAAAGATAAGATTCTAGAAGAAATCGAGAAAGAGTTGTTATAATGGATGGAGTAATTAATATTTTTAAAAATACTGGTATGACATCATTTGATGTAGTTAGGATAATTAAAAAGGCTTCAAATACTAAAAAGGTTGGACATACAGGTACTTTAGATCCAGAAGCATCAGGGGTCCTTCCTGTATGTATAGGAAAAGGAACTAAGATTATAGACTATATAATGAACTCTGATAAAGTTTATGAAGTAGAATTTAAACTTGGAATTAAAACGACAACATATGATTTAGAAGGCGAAATTATAGAAGAAAAAGATCCATCTAATTTAACTGATGATACAATATTATTAGCAATTAATTCTTTTATAGGAGAGTATAGTCAAATTCCTCCAATGTATTCAGCTTTGAAACAAAATGGTGTAAGATTATATGAGCTTGCAAGAAAAGGAATTGAAGTTGAAAGAGAAGGAAGACTTATAAAAATAATGAATATAGAAGATATAAAGATTGATAATCCCTATGTAAGTATGAAAGTAAAATGCTCGAAAGGGACTTACATTAGAAGTTTGTGTTATGATATAGGGGATAATTTAGGTGTTGGAGCAGCTATGACAAAGCTAAAGAGAACTAAAACTTCTAAATTTACAGAGGAAGATTCAATAAATATAAATGATATTAATTCAGATAACATAAATGATTTTATTATAAGTATAGAAGATGCTTTAGATTCTTATGATAAGTTGGTTGTTATGAACAAATATTCAAGACTTTTAATTAATGGAGTCAGAGTTTTTGACAGAAGATTTACAAAAGAAGATTTTAAGTTGGAGCAACTATATAGAGTTTATGATGAAGACGGAATATTTATAGGACTTGGAAAAGGAAATCATCAAGGCTTTAAGATAGAAAAATTGTTAATTAATTAGGAGAGCTGGATATGATAGTAATAGATGATATTATTATGGACAATAAGGAATGTGCCAATTATGTTGCATTAGGCAGTTTTGATGGGCTTCATTATGGGCATTTATCCCTTGTAAGAAAAACAGTTCAAGTTGCTAGGGAAAAGAATGGCAAAAGTATGGTTTTCACTTATAAAAATCATCCTAAAACAATAATTAAGCCTGATAGTGTGCCTAAGCTAATTATGGATTTAGATACTAAGCTTGAATATTTAGAGGAAGAAAATGTAGATGTAGTAGTACTTAGAAACTTTACTAAAGAATTTATGTCCATGGAGGCAGAAAATTTTATTAAACTGCTTTGTGAAGATTATAATGTAAAAGGAATAGTTGTAGGATTCAATTTTAGATTTGGACATAAAAATCTAGGAGATATAAACTTATTAAAAAGTCTTCAAAATAAGTATGGATATGAACTTTATATTATAGAACCATATACATATAATGGAGAGGCTATAAGTAGTACTAGAATAAGAAATTCTATATTAGATGGTAATGTTAAGGAAGCATTTAATATGTTATCAAAACCATATTTAATTAAAGGAAAAGTTATTCATGGAAAGCATCTTGGAAGAACAATAGGAGTACCAACAGCAAATTTAGAATATGATAATAAAATGGTTATTCCTAGTAATGGAGTTTATTATACTAATGTAAAATATAATAATAAAGTATATAAAGGACTTACTTCTGTAGGGAATAATCCTACAGTAAATGGGAAAGAATTAACTATAGAAACTTTTATATTAAATTTCGATGAAATGATATATGGTGAAGAACTTAAAGTTTATTTTATTGAAAGAATAAGAGGAGAAATAAAATTCAACTCATTAGATGAACTTGTTGAGCAAATTAGAAAAGATGAAGATTTTGTAAAAAATAAAGAAATAATAATTTAATTATTACAAATTTATAATTTACAATAATAATATGATTTGTTATAATATCAAGGAAGAACCTAAACCTAAGATATGAGGGTGCTATCTCATTTCATGGATTTAGGGGATAATTATACGGAGGTGCGAGTAATGGACGCAATAAAGAAGCAAGAAATTATTAAAGAACATGGAAGACACGAAGGAGATACTGGTTCACCAGAAGTGCAAATAGCATTATTAACAGAAAGAATCAATTCTTTAACTGGTCACTTAAAAATGCACAAAAAAGACCACCACTCAAGAAGAGGTCTTTTAATGATGGTTGGTAGAAGAAGAGGTCTTTTAAACTACTTAGCTGAACAAGATATCGAAAGATACAGAGCTATAATCAAAAAATTAGGCTTAAGAAGATAGTCTTTAGAGCGGTTTTTAAGCCGCTCTATTATTTTAACATTTTAAAATGATAAACAAGGAGCCTTGAAGGGAGGTTACAAAATGAACAATACAATGAAAACAACTATAGCAGGCAGAGAGCTTAAATTAGAATTTGGTAAAATAGGAATGCTATCTAATGTAGCAGCTTTTATTAGCTATGGTGATACAGTTATTTTAACAAACGTAAATGCTTCAGAAAAACCAAGAGACGGTATAGATTTTTTCCCATTAAGTGTTGAATATGAGGAAAGATTATATTCTGTTGGTAAAATTCCAGGGGGATTTATAAAAAGAGAGGGTAGACCTTCAGAAAATGCTATATTATTTGGGAGAGCAGTAGATAGACCATTAAGACCATTATTCCCAAAAGGATATAGAAATGATGTGCAAGTAGTTTGTACAGTAGTATCAGTTGAAAAAGATAATTTACCAGAAATTCTAGCTATTAATGCAGCCTCATTATCTTTATGCTTGTCAAGTATTCCTTTTACAACACCTGTTGCAGCTGTGCAAGTAGGTCTAATCGATGGAAATTTCATTTTAAACCCAACATCTAAAGAAAGAGAAGAAAGCATTCTTCAATTAACTGTTTGTGCTACTAGCGAAAGAGTTATGATGATTGAAGCAGGTGGTAAAGAAATACCAGAAGATGTAATGCTAAATGCTATTAAGTTTGGTTTTGATAGCTGTCAAGAAATAATTAAATTCCAAGAAGAAGCTATGGCTAAGTTTGGAAAAGAAAAGATGGTACCAGAATTACACAAACCTAGCAAGGAATTAGAAGAAGATATTAAAGAATTCGCTAGCGATATGATAAAAGAAGCTATGTGGATAACTGATAAGGATGAAAGAAATGCTGCTATGGACGAAGTAAATGAAAAAGTTTATACAGAATTTGAAGAAAAGTATCCTGATAATTTAGGTGATATTAAAGAAATAATCTACAACTTACAAAAAGAAGTAGTAAGAGATATGCTTTTAAATCATCATAGAAGACCAGATGAAAGAGCATTTGATGAAGTTAGACCTATATCATGCGAAGTTGGAATTTTACCAAGAACTCATGGAACAGGGTTATTTACAAGAGGATTAACACAAGTAATGACAGTTGCAACTTTAGGAGCTGTTGGTGATATTCAAATTATAGATGGTATTGGTGAAGAAGAATCTAAGAGATATATGCATCATTACAACTTCCCAGGTTATTCAGTTGGTGAAGTTAAGCCGTTAAGAGGACCAGGAAGAAGAGAAATAGGTCATGGTGCTTTAGCTGAAAGAGCTTTAGAACCATTAATACCTTCAGAAGAAGAATTCCCATACACAATAAGATTAGTTTCAGAAGTATTAAGTTCTAATGGATCAACATCTCAAGCATCTGTATGTGGAAGTACTTTAGCTTTATTAGATGCAGGTGTGCCATTAAAGAGACCAGCAGCGGGTATAGCTATGGGTCTTATTACTTCAGAAGATTTATCAAGAGAAGAAGTATTAACAGATATTCAAGGAATTGAAGATTTCTTTGCTGATATGGACTTTAAAGTTGCTGGTACTGTAGAAGGTATTACATCAATACAAGTTGATACTAAAATAAAGGGATTAAGCTTTAAAGTTATAGAAGATGCAATAACAGGAGCAAGAAAAGCTAGATTAGAAATCTTAGAAAAGATTAATGCTTGTATTCCAGAAGCAAGAAAAGAAGTTTCTGAATATGCACCTAAGACATCTATAATAACTGTTGATACAGAAAAGATAAGAGATATAATTGGAGCTGGTGGAAAAGTAATTAACAAGATTATAGAAGAAACTGGCGTTAAAATAGACATAAAAGAAGATGGAACAGTATTTGTATCTTCTCCAGAGCATGAAGGTGTGAAGAAAGCAATTTCTATTATTGAAGGATTAACTAAAGAAGTTAAATCTGGAGAAGTTTACTTAGGTAAAGTTACTAAGATTGCTACTTTTGGTGCTTTTGTAGAAATTCTTCCAAATAAAGAAGGATTATGTCATATATCTAAATTAGATAAAGCAAGAGTTAATAAAGTTGAAGATGTTGTTTCAGTTGGAGACGAAATATTAGTTAAGGTAACTGAAATAGATAATCAAGGAAGAATTAATCTTTCTAGAAAAGATGCTTTAGTAGATAGTTCAGAAGAAGAAAAAACAGAATAATAAATGTTAGTAAAGGGCAATTTATTGCCTTTTTTTCTTTATATGATAAAATTTAAAATATAACTACATAAGTAAGGATAAAATTAGAATAATATTAGTATAAACAATATTAGGATTAAAAGGAGAGTATATGTATAATATTTATAAACTAAAAAACGGATTAAGAGTAGTTACCGAATATATAGACCATGTTAATTCAATAAGTGTCGGGGTAATGGTACAAAACGGTTCTAGAAATGAGGATTTATCAGTTAACGGAATTTCGCACTTTATAGAGCACATGTTTTTTAAAGGAACTGAAAAAAGAAATTCTAAAGAAATAGTACAAGAAATAGAAAATGTTGGAGGGCAAATTAATGCCTATACTAGTAAAGAAGCTACATGTTATTATATAAAAGCTTTAAATACTCATTTAGATTTATCTGTAGATATATTAGCAGATATGTTAATAAACTCTAAGTTCGATGATGAGGAAATTTCTAAGGAGCAAGGAGTAGTAATAGAAGAAATTAATATGAGTGAGGATATGCCAGAAGATGTATTAGATAACAATCAATCTAAGGCTATATTTGGAGAAAATTCCCTATCATATCCAATATTAGGTACTATTGAAAATATTAAATCATTTAATAGTAGTAAAATAAAGAAATTTGTAAAATCTCATTATGCACCACATAATTCAGTAGTTTCTGTATGTGGAAAATTTGATGAGAAGGAATTAATGAAAATGCTTGAAGATAAGTTTGGTGAGTGGGAAGGTGACAAAGACTATATACCAACATATGAAACTCCTATTCTATTAAATAATACTCAATATACTAATAAACAAATTGAGCAACTTCATATTAATTTAGCTTTTAATGGATTACCATATGCACATGAAAAAGCTTACTCACTAGTATTACTTAATAATATTTTTGGAGGTGGAGCTTCATCTATATTATTCCAAAAAGTTAGAGAAGAATTAGGACTTTGTTATACAATTTATTCATATTCCCACCCTTATCTAGGAGTTGGAATAAATAATATTTATACAGGTGTAAGTAAACAATCTGCAGAAAAAGCTTTAGATGTCATAAATAAGGAACTTAAGAAGTTTGCTAAAGAAGGTATATCTAATGAATTACTTCAAATAAATAAAGAAAAGATAAAAGCTAATTATATATTAGGATTAGAAAGTACTTCTTCAAGAATGTTTTCAAATGCTAAAAATATGTTATTGCAAAATAAAATTAAAACTCAAGAAGAAGTTATAAATAAAATTAACAATATAAATAATGATGACATAAATTATGTATTAGATACATGCTTTAAACCAGGTATAATAAGCACGGCTTATGTAGGTCAAGATATAGATTATGAAAAACTAAATCAAATCATAGAGCCAACTATTAAAGCTTACGATAATTCCATAAATAAAGAAACTTTAAGAATATAATTTATTGTAATAAATAAAAGTATTCTATCATAAGATTTACATAAGATGGTATGGAGGGATTCTTATGTTTAAAGATGATAGAAAAAGAGAAAATTTTTATGAAGAAGAAGCGAAGAGAGAATCAAGATATAGGCTTTTAAGCGATTTAGAAAGATATGAAATTTTTAATACAGAAGAAGCAGAAAAATATGATACACAACAAGCACTAGATTTTATTATTGATGAAAATGGAAATTTACAATTTATAGTTGCTGCTGTTGCTGGAAGTAAATTTGGTTTTTTTGGTAGCAAGGAGTATGTAGAAATTCCATGGAGCTATATTACGAAAATAGGAACAAATGTAATAGTAGTTTCAGCTGATAAGGATAAAATTAAAAGAGCAAGAGCATAAACTTAGGGAGGTTGTTGCTTGAGAATAATTATACAAAAGTTTGGAGGAACGTCAGTTTCTACAAAGGATAGAAGAAGTCAAGTAGTATCTAAGGTAAAGTCTGCAATAGAAAAAGGGTTTTCTCCTGTTTTAGTAGTATCAGCAATGGGAAGAAAAGGAGAACCTTATGCAACTGATACCTTATTATCCTTAGTAGATAATAATTTCAAAAGAAATAACCTACAAGCAACAGATATGCTTATGTGCTGTGGAGAATTAATAAGTTCAGTTATAATGAGTAACACATTAATAAATGAAGGTATAGAATCAATTCCACTTACTGGTGGTCAGGCAGGTATCATAACTAATGAGAAGTTTTCTGAAGCTGAATTAATTTGTACTAATGTAGAAAATATTTTAAGAATAATAGAATCTGGCAAAGTCCCAGTAGTAACCGGATTTCAAGGTATGACACAAGATGGATATTTTACTACTTTAGGTAGAGGAGGAAGTGATACATCTGCATGTATATTAGGCGAGGCTTTAAATGCTGAAAGCATAGAAATATATACAGATGTAGATGGTATAATGACTGCTGATCCTAGAATAGTAAAAGAGGCAACTTTAATATCTTCAATGAGTTATAATGAGATTTTCCAACTTGCTGATCAAGGAGCAAAGGTAATCCATCCTAAAGCTGTTGATTGTGCTAGAAAAGCTAATATACCTATAGTAATTAAAAATACTATGAGTAATTGTGATGGAACTATAATTAATAATAATGGTAATAATAGTAATAAAATTATATCAGGTATAACTCATTTAAATAATAGAACTCAAGTTACAATTAAACTTAAAGATAATAAAAATAATGAAAAATATAGATATTTATTAAATATATTAGCAGAAAATAAAATAAGCTTAGATTTAATAAATATATTTCCTACTGAACAAATATTCACTATTGATTCTAGTAGAAAAGAAAAATTACGAGAAGTTTTAAATAAAATTAATTTAGTTTATAATTTTACAGATAATTGTAGCACTATAGCTATGGTGGGAATTGGCATGAGAGGAGTTCCAGGAATAATGGCTAAGATAATGAATACTTTAGCTGAAAATTCAATAGAAATTCTTCAAACAGCAGATTCTAATATGACTATTTGGTGCTTAATAAAATCAGAATATGTAGATAAGGCTCTTAATTTACTGCATAAAGCATTTAATTTAGGTGAATAAAACAAAATCCTCTTGTACAAAATACTAATGTATAGGAGGATTTTATTATGTATGAAGATTATAATCAATTAATTAATAATATAGAAAATGATGAAGAAAAAAATAATGAAGCTAAGGAAAAAAGAGAAGAAATTATAGAGTTTGGAACTGCTAATGGGAACGCTCCTGATGAAAGTATTCAAATTTTACCTATAATAGGGCAAATAGAAGGACATCAAGTGCTACCTGCTCAAACAAAATCAACTAAATATGAACATGTAATTCCACTACTAATAGCTATGGAGAGAAATGATAAAGTTAAAGGTGTATTAATAATTTTAAATACAGTTGGAGGTGATGTTGAAGCTGGTCTTGCAATAGCAGAAATGATAAATTCTTTATCTAAGCCTACAGTTTCTATTGTTATAGGTGGAGGACACTCAATTGGAGTACCACTAGCAACATCATCCAGTTATTCATTTATTACGCCATCTGCTACAATGATAGTACATCCAATAAGAATGAATGGATTTGTAATTGGAGTTGCACAAACTTTTAACTATTTTCAAAAAATGCAAGAAAGAATTGATAATTTTATAGTAAGAACTTCAAAAATAGACAAAACACAACTAAAGGAAATGATGTTAAAATCCGATGAACTTCTTAATGATATGGGAACTATCTTAATTGGGAATCAAGCTGTTGAGTGTGGTCTTATTGATGAAGAAGGTGGAATAAAAGATGCACTATGTAAATTAAAAGATTTGATATTGGAAAGAGAAAATACTAAGGAATCATTATAGCTTATTAGTAATAAAAAAATAGTATATAGGATAAAGCAGTTTAAATGACGAAATTTTATTTAAATTGCTTTTTTTTTATTAAGGTTTATAATAATATTATGTAAAGAATTAGCTTACAAAAAATGGGATAGTGGCGAGGTGATTCTGTGTCTAGAGGTAATGTTAAAAAGCGTAATAGTAAAAATGGCACAATTAAAAAAAACAACAAAAAAGAAAATGAAGATATTAAAGGTGTGATATATATAGCTTTAGGCATTTTATTATCAATTGCTATATATACAACATGGGCAGGAGCTTTGTCTACAATATCTAGAGAGGTAATCTATAAAATTATAGGAGTTAGTGCTTATATTCTTCCTTTATATTTAATATATTTTGGCTATTATATTATAGTTTCAAAAGGAAATATAAGAATAACGAGAAGAGTTTTTGGATTGACCTTAATTATTATATCAATTACATTAGGATGTGCTACAGGTAGTATTCATATACTAGTAGTTAAAGAAGGATTCTATGAAACCTGGAAGCTTATAACAGAAATGAAAGGGATTCATGGAGGACTTTTAGGTCATATAATAACTTATCCTTTAAGCATGTTAATTGGGTTTATTGGTTCATATATTTTATATTTAGCTGTAATATCTATCGGTGTTATTCTTATGTCTGATATTACATTATATGATGTGATTTCATTGCTTAAGAGTAAATTTAGCAAAGAAAAGAAAAATAAGAATAAGAAAGTAATAGATACTAATAGTAAGGATAAAGTTCCGTTAATTGAAGTTGCTCCTAGAGAAAATGAGAAGGAAAGAGAAGAGTTTATAAATGGAATAAATAATAAGATAAAGATTTTAGACTTTATGAAGAATTCTTCTTTAGAAGATAGTATATTAGAAGCATCTATAGATGAAAATCTTGGAGAAAAGAATAATATTAAAGAAGAAAGTTCTTTTAATATAGAAGTATATAATGAAGATAAACAAGAAAGTAATAAAGCTTATGTTTATGAAGAGAAAAATAAGAAAAAAGAGAAACTAGATAATTCTGTTAAAGATGTAGTTAGTAAAGAAATAGAAGAAAGCTTAACTGTAGAAAAAAAAGAAGAAAAAGTTTATATTCATCCTTCAATAGAATTATTAAATATTAATAATAAAACAAGGCTAAAAAGTGAAGATAAGAAAGAATTAATAGAAAATGCAGGTAAGTTAGAAGGCATATTAAATGATTTTGGAGTGGATGCAAAAGTTATGCAAGTAACAAAAGGGCCATCTGTAACAAGATTTGAAATACAGCCTAGTCCAGGGGTTAAGGTATCAAAAATTGTTAATTTACAAGACGATATAGCTTTAGGGCTTGCAGCAAGTGGTGTAAGAATGGAAGCTCCTATACCAGGAAAAGCTGCAATAGGTATTGAGGTACCAAATAATAAGCAAACAGCAGTGTTTTTAAGAGAAGTATTAGATTCAGAAGAGTTTAAAATAAGTAAAAAGAAGCTAGCTTTTGCACTAGGTAAAGATATATCAGGTAAGTGTGTCGTTGGTGACTTAGCAACTATGCCTCATACTTTAATTGCAGGGGCAACTGGTTCTGGTAAATCTGTATGTATAAATACATTAATAATAAGTTTGTTATATAAATATAGCCCAAAAGAAGTAAAACTATTGATGGTAGATCCTAAAGTTGTTGAACTTAGTGTTTACAATGGAATTCCACATCTTTTAATACCAGTTGTAACAGATCCTAAGAAGGCAGCAGCAGCTTTAAATTGGGCAGTAAATGAAATGAATAAGAGATATAAGCTTTTTGCAGAGTCTTCTGTAAGAAATATAGAGAGTTATAATGCTTTATTTGATAAAGGATTAATAGAAGAAAAGTTACCGTATACAGTAATAATTGTAGATGAGCTTGCAGACTTAATGATGGCATGTCCGAATGATGTGGAAGACTATATATGTAGATTAGCTCAAATGGCAAGAGCTGCAGGTATGCATTTAATAATAGCAACTCAAAGACCATCTGTAGATGTTATTACAGGAGTAATAAAGGCTAATATTCCATCAAGAATATCATTTGCTGTTTCTTCTGGAATAGATTCAAGAACGATTTTAGATCAAACTGGAGCAGAAAAGTTACTTGGAAGAGGAGATATGCTTTATTACCCTATAGGCGAAAATAAACCTATAAGAGTTCAAGGAGCATTCATATCTGAAGAGGAAGTAGAAAAAGTTGTAAACTTTATTAAAAATGAAGAAGAAGAAAATAAATATGAAGAATCTATTATAGAACATATTGAAAGTGAAAGTAAGGATAGTGGAAAGTTATCAGAAGGCAATGATGGTGATGAACTTATAAATGAAGCAATTAAAATAGTTGTTGAATATAATCAAGCATCTACATCTTTCTTACAAAGAAAACTAAGAATAGGTTTTAATAGAGCTTCTAGAATAATGGATGAACTTGAAGAAAGAGGAATTATTTCGGAAAAAGATGGAAGTAGGCCGAGACAAATATTAGTAAGTAAAGAAGAGCTAAATATGGAAGAGTAAAAAAACTTGTAAAACTTATTTATCTACATTAAAATAAGATTTAGGGAAAAAAATGAGTATAATTAAAACTTAGGAGGAAACATTTTGGAAAAGTATAAAGTTGGTATGGTAAGTTTAGGTTGTGATAAGAATAGAGTTGATTCTGAACTTATTTTAGGAACTATAAATAAATTTTATGAAATAACAAATGACCCTAAAGAGGCTGAAATTATAATTGTAAATACTTGTGGTTTTATAGAAAGTGCAAAACAAGAATCAATAGATACTATACTAGAAATGGCTGAATATAAAAATAAATATAAGTGTAAAATGTTAATAGCTACAGGGTGCTTAACTCAAAGGTATGGCGAAGAACTTTTAGAATTAATGCCTGAAATTGATATACTTATGGGAGTTAATGATTATATGAAAATCCATAAGCTAATTTTAGACTTTATAAAAGGTGAAAGAAAACTATTTGCTGCAAACTATAGTGATGATAACATTAATGAAGGAATAAGATTGCTTACAACTGATAAACATACTGCATATGTTAGAATAGCAGAGGGTTGTGATAATTATTGTACTTATTGTATTATTCCCAAAATAAGAGGTAAGTTTAGAAGTAGAACAAAAGAAGCTATATTAGAAGAAGTAAATTTACTTGCTAAAAATGGTGTAAAGGAAATTATACTTATAGCTCAAGACTTAACATATTATGGTATGGATATATATAAAGAAAATAAACTTCATGAATTAGTAAATGATATTTCAAAAGTAGAAGGGGTAAAATGGATCAGACTTCTTTACTGTTACCCTGAAGAAATTACTGATGAACTAATAGAAGAAATGGCTAATAACGAAAAAGTTGTAAAATATCTAGATTTACCTATTCAACATATTAGCAATAATATTTTAAGAAAAATGGCAAGAAGAACTAATAAGGAAACTATTATATCTATAATAGAAAAATTAAGAAATAGAATACCAGGAATAGCATTAAGAACTTCTTTAATAGTTGGTTTCCCTGGTGAGACAGAAGAAGATTTTAAAGAATTATGTGAGTTCTTAGAAGAATATAAGTTAGAAAATGTTGGAGTGTTTAAGTATTCTAAAGAAGAGGGAACTCCAGCGGCTAATATGGTAGATCAAATCGACGAAGATATAAAGGAAAGTAGACAAAAAGCTCTTATGATTATTCAAAAAAGTGTAGTTGAAAACTTAAACAAATTGAAAATATCAAAAGTTTATGATACTATTATAGAGGGAAGAAAAGGCAAATTTTTCATTGGAAGAAGTTCGGAAATGGCGCCTGAAATTGACGGAACAATATTAATAAATAGTGATGTTGACTTGAATAAAGGCGATATGGTAAAAGTAAAAATTACAGAAGCTTTAGAGTATGATTTAGTGGGAGAGATATATGATGAATTTAGCAAATAAGCTAACTATGTTAAGAATATTTTTAGTACCGTTATTTTTAATTTTTATTGCGGTGAAAAATATTCCGTATGGAACTTTTATAGCAACTTTTATATTTATAATTGCGTCATTAACAGATCAATTAGATGGTTATATAGCAAGAAGTAGGAATCAAGTGACAAACTTTGGTAAGTTTATGGATCCCCTTGCAGATAAACTTTTAGTTACAGCTGCTTTAATATCATTAGTAGAGCTTCAAGTTGTCCCAGCATGGGCTACAGTAGTAATAATAGCTAGAGAATTTGCTGTATCAGGTCTTAGAACAATAGCTGCATCTGAAGGCAAAGTTATTGCTGCAAGTATGTGGGGAAAAGCTAAGACAGTGACACAAATTGTTGCTATTATAGCATTATTAATACAAATTAATGTAGGAGCATCTAAATATTTAATATCTTTAATAGAAAATAGTACCATAATAAAAGAAATGTTAAAATATGGGCCGAAGTTTTTATTACTTTTAGCAGTTGTAATGACATTAATATCTGGATATGATTATTTTAAAAAGAACATAAATGTAATAAATTCTAATAAATAGTTTAAAGTATTAAAAATAGGATATAATTTATAAGAGTTCCTTCTCTTGGAGTAGGAACTCTTACTACTAAAAAAACAAATATAGATATAAATAATATTGACTATAGTCAATATATGTTTTATAATTTATGTACAGAACAAATGTTCTTATAGAGAGGAAGGTGCTATATGGGAAATATAGATATGGATAAGCTAAAAGCTATAGAAAACGCAATGAGTCAAATTGAAAAGCAATTTGGTAAAGGATCAGTTATGAAACTAGGTGAAAATAGCTCTTTAAATATTGAAGCTATTTCAACTGGATGCCTTGATTTGGATATAGCTTTAGGAGTAGGGGGAGTCCCTAAAGGAAGAATAATAGAAATATATGGACCTGAAAGTTCAGGTAAAACAACAGTTGCATTACATATCGCAGCTGAAGCACAAAAGAGGGGTGGAGCAGTTGCATTTATAGATGCTGAACATGCTTTAGATCCAAGTTATGCAAGAAACCTAGGTGTAGATACAGAAAATCTTATAGTTTCACAACCAGATACAGGAGAGCAAGGTCTTGAAATTGCAGAAGCTTTAGTTCGTTCAGGAGCTATAGATGTTATAGTAGTTGACTCAGTTGCAGCATTAGTTCCAAGAGCTGAAATAGATGGTGAAATGGGAGATTCTCACGTTGGACTTCAAGCAAGATTAATGTCACAAGCTTTAAGAAAGTTAACAGGAACTATCCAAAAAACTGGATGTGTAGCTATATTTATTAACCAATTAAGAGAAAAAGTTGGTGTTATGTTCGGAAACCCAGAAACAACAACTGGTGGTAGAGCATTAAAGTTCTATGCTTCTATAAGACTTGATGTAAGAAGAATAGATTCTATTAAGCAAGGAGAAAGCATAGTAGGAAACAGAACAAGAGTTAAGGTAATGAAAAATAAGGTTGCGCCTCCATTTAAGCAAGCAGAATTTGATATAATGTATAATGAAGGAATATCAAGAACTGGTAATATAGTTGATGTTGGGGTAAAGGAAGGAATAGTACAAAAAAGTGGTGCTTGGTTCTCTTATGGGGATATAAGACTAGGTCAAGGAAGAGAAAATGCTAAGCAATACTTAAAGGATAATCCGGAAACTGCTCTAGAAATAGAAAACAGAATTAGAGAGAAATACGAATTACCTATAATGCAAGAAGTAAGTGTTACTAAAAAGAGTGATAAAGAGTAATAAAATATTCTAAATTGAATATAATTAAATAAATATGATAATAATATAATCGATAGTATATATAGATATACTATCGATTTTTAAGTTTTAAATAAAAAGTTTAAAACTTAATTTAATATTATATATTTTGATAATAACTATTTTTATCTAACATATAAGTAACTTGACATAATTTTAATTTTAATATAAAATAATAACAAATACTGGTTTTATCATATTTCATATGTCAGTTAGATTAAGTATGATACCTCTACATTTTCATTTAAGCATAATTATTGTTTATATGAATGGAGGAGGTGTTTTTATGAATATTCTTATAGATATATTAATTTGTATTGTAATATTAGCTGTATTTGGTTTATTAGTATATAAAGCAATACAAAGTGCTTCTAAAAAGAAAATTGAAGGCTTAGAAAAAGAAGCTGAAGCCCTTTTAGAAAATGCTAAGAGAGATGCAGAGGCGACTAAGAAAGAGTCAATATTAGAAGCAAAAGAAGAAGTTCATAGACTTAGAAACGATTTAGACAGAGATTCAAGAGAGAGAAGAAATGAAATTCAAAGACTTGAAAGAAGAATTATTCAAAGAGAAGAAGCTTTGGATAAAAAAGCGGATCTTTTAGAAAAGAAAGATGAGGCTCTAAATAAAAAATTACAAGAAATCGATGAAATGGAAGCAAGTGTACAGGAACTACATTCTAAGAGGAGAGAAGAACTTGAAAGAGTTGCATCTTTATCTACTGATGAAGCTAGACAAATCCTATTAGAAGAAGTTAGAAGAGAAATCACTCATGAAACTGCTATTATGATCAAGGACATTGAAGCTAGGGCTAAAGAAGAAGCAGATAAAAAAGCAAGAGAAATTATAACAACTGCTATTCAAAGATGTGCAGCAGATCATGTATCAGAATCAACAGTACATGTTGTTGCCCTTCCAAATGATGAAATGAAGGGTAGAATTATAGGTAGAGAAGGTAGAAATATCAGAACTCTTGAAACATTAACAGGAGTTGATTTAATC
>JAEZAL010000287.1 GCA_023427705.1 Bacillota bacterium
TTATTGTAGAAGTATTTATGTAATTTGAACCAAATTATTCAGAAACTCCATAATGAGTTTCTTCATCAATTTTACTTTTACACTTTACATTCTACAATCATTTATATAAATTTTTCTTTAAATCCCTAAGACATCTTCCATATTATATAGTCTCGGTAATATTGAAGTACTCATATACTCTGCAGCTTTTAGTGCTCCTACAGCAAATACTTCCCTTGACAAAGCTTTATGAGAAAGTTCTATAACTTCACCTGCACCAGCAAAGATAACGTCGTGATCACCAACTATTGAACCACCTCTTACAGCGTGAATTCCTATTTCATTTTCTTCTCTTTTTGAAATTCCTTCTCTACCATATATATATTTGGTTTCACTAGATATAGAATCCTTTATTGTATTAGCTAATAAAAGAGCAGTACCACTAGGTGAATCTACTTTTTGGTTATGATGTTTTTCAATAATTTCAATATCATAATTTTCGTGTAAAGTAGGAACTATCTTTTTTAATAATGAATTTAATAAATTAATGCCTAGTGACATATTGGCAGATTTAAAAATTGGGACTAACTTGCTATTTTTTTTAATTAATTCTAAATCTTTATCGTCATAGCCTGTAGTACATAAAATAATAGGTCTATTTTTTCTTACAGATAAATCTAATAAATCTTTAAGTGCTTCTGGTCTTGAAAAATCAATTAGTACGTCATAATCTATATCAACAGAATTTATATCTTTAAATACTTTAAAATTACAGTTGCCATTTGGATATTTATCTATTCCTGCAATTATTTCAATGTTAGAAAAGTTCTTTGAAGCTTCAATTATCACTTGTCCCATTTTCCCACAACAGCCATTTAATAAAACTTTTACCATAGTTCCTCCTTAAATTAAATTATATTTTTTTAATGTATCCTTTAGTAAGTTCGTATTGCTATTATCCATTTCATATAATGGTAATCTAAAATCTCCGACTTCTTTACCCATAAAGTTTAATGCTGTTTTTACTGGTATTGGATTTGTTTCTATAAAGAGCATTTTAACTAAGGAGAATGTATTTAGTTGAATCTTTAAAGCTGTAGCAGGGTCTCCATTTAAATAAGCATAAGCCATATCGTGGACTTCTTTAGGCATTATATTTGCTAATACAGATATTACTCCAATACCACCTAAAGACATTATAGGAACTATTTGATCATCATTTCCTGAATAGATATCTATTTGCTCCCCACATAAAGCTTTCATTTCTGCAATTTGAGTTATATTACCACTAGCTTCTTTTATTGCAACAATATTTTCTAGTTTACTTAATTCTAATAATTGTTTTGCTGTTATATTAACACCAGTTCTACTTGGAACATTATATAAAATTATTGGAGTATTAACTGAATTATTTATAGCTTCATAATGTTTGAATAAACCTTTTGAGTTAGTTTTATTATAATATGGAGTTATTAATAATAAGCCATCAACTCCAACAGATTCAGCATATTTACTCATTTCAATAGATGCTTCAGTATTGTTAGTTCCAGTACCAGCTATAACAGGTATTCTTTTGTTTACAATATCAACAGTAAATTTAATAGCTTTTTCTTTTTCTTCTTTTGTCATAGTGCTTGCTTCACCTGTAGTGCCACAAATTACTATAGCATCAGTTTTTTCTTCGATTTGCCATTCTATTAGTTCTTTTAATTTTTCGTAATTAACTTTGTTATTAGCAGTAAAAGGTGTAATAATGGCTACTGCAGAGCCTTTAAAAATTGACACTAATTATCACTCCTTATTAATAGTTCAGCTATTTGAACTGCATTTAGAGCAGCTCCTTTTCTAATATTATCAGCAACTACCCATAGATTAAGTCCATTTTCTAAGCTATAGTCTCTTCTAACACGACCTAAGAAAACATTATCGTTACCACTAACTTGTAAAGGAGTAGGATATTTAATGTTAGTTACATCATCATAAAGAGTTATTCCCTTTGTATTATTAAATAAATTAAAAATATCTTCTAATTCAAATGGTTTTTCTAGTTCGATATTTATACTTTCACTATGGCTATTTAAAACAGGAACTCTAACAGCAGTTGCTGTGATTTTTAAGTTGTTATTATGAAGAATTTTCTTAGTTTCTTCAATCATCTTAATTTCTTCCTTTGTATAACCATTTTCTAAAAATACATCGATATGAGGTAAACAATTTCCAACTATTGGATAAGGGAATTTTTTAGGTTCCTCACCTTTATAACCATTTTGTAAATCTGAAATTCCTTGTATACCTGCGCCTGAAACTGCCTGATAAGTAGAGTAGACTATTCTTTTAATTCCATAGTTATCTAGTAGAACTTTTAATGGAAGCATAGCTTGTATTGTTGAGCAGTTTGGATTAGCTATTATGCCTTTATTCCACTTAATATCCTCTGGATTTACTTCAGGAACAACTAGAGGAACATTTTCATCCATTCTAAATGCACTAGAATTATCAATTACTACAGCTCCATATGAAGAAAAAATTGGAGAGTATTTTAAACTTACATCCCCACCTGCTGAAAACAAAGCGAAATCTATTTTTTTATCCCTTATATTGTCTTCAGATGTTTCTTCAACAATAAACTCTTTTCCTTTAAAAAATAGTTTTGAACCAGTAGACCTTTTTGATGCAAAAAGGTAAAGGTTTTTTATTGGAAAATCTCTTTCTTCTAGAATCTCTAAAAATTTTCTACCTACGTTACCAGTAGCCCCAACTATAGCAACATTGTACATAACTTTTCCCCCTTTTTATTATTAG
>JAEZAL010000321.1 GCA_023427705.1 Bacillota bacterium
TCAATAACATTCCATATATTCTTAGCATAATCTGCTCTTAAATTCTTATATTTTAAATAATAAGCATGTTCCCATACATCAATAGTTAATATTGGTATTAAATCATCCATAACAGGTGAGTTTTGATTTGCTCTTTTAACTATTGATAATTTTTGATCCTTATCTTTAACTAAAAATCCATATCCTGATCCAAACTGTGATATAGCTGCATTAGTTAATTCTTCTTTTAAATTATCTACACTACCAAAGGTTTTATTTATTTCTTCTAATAATTTACGTTCTGGAGATTTCTTAGGAGTTGGAGAAAGTATTGAAAAATATAAATTATGATTAGATACTCCACCACCATTATTAACAACTGCTGGTCTTATTTCTTCTGGTAAGTCAGCAACGTCTTTTATTAATTTATCTAATGTTTTTCCTTTTGTGTACTCTTCATATCCTTCTAAAGCCTTATTTAAATTTGTTTCATAAGTTTGTAAATGCTTCCCGTAATGTGTCTTCACCGTTTCTTCATCTATATATGGTTCCAAGGCATCAAAAGCATAAGGTAATTGAATTTTATTATACATAAGTTTATCTCCTTTATTTTAAGTTTCTACTAACTTATACTCTTCTAAAATTAGTAGTTTATTTTAAGTTATCCTTATATTGTAATTTTTATACACTAAAAAAAAGGAAATAAAAAGAAAAAGTGCATATATCAAATGCACTTTTTCATTTATACTAATATTAAATTTACTTTATATGTTGTAATCTTCTGCATAAAGTTCTTCAACTTTACCCCAGTCTAATACATTCCATATATTCTTCACGTAATCTGGTCTTAAATTCTTATATTTTAAGTAATATGCATGTTCCCATACATCAATTCCTAAAACTGGTACTAAACCATCCATATATGGTGAGTCTTGATTTGATCTCTTAACTATTGATAATTTTCCGTCCTTATCTTTAACTAAGAATGCAAATCCTGCTCCAAATAAAGTTACTGCTGCATTATTTAATTCTTCTTTTAACTTATCTACACTACCAAAAGTTGCATTTATTTCTTCTAATAATTTACCTTCTGGAGCAGTCTTTGGATTTGGAGAAAGAATTGAGAAGTATAAGTTGTGATTTAAAACTCCTCCACCATTGTTAACAACTGCTGGCTTTATATCTGCAGGTAATTCATTAACCTTGCTTAATAATTGTTCTAATGTTTTACCTTCAGTGTATTTTTCATTTCCTTCTAAAGCTTTATTTAAATTAGATTCATACGCAGTATGGTGTTTTCCATAATGTGTTCTCATAGTTTCTTCATCTATATGTGGTTCTAATGCATTAAAATCATATGCTAATTCTATTTTATTATACATAAAATTTCCTCCCTTTAATCTTTTATTATGTCATCATTATATCATATAAAAAACTAAATTGCCAGATAATTTAGAATTATTTTCATTTAATAATAATTATCATTAAAAATTAAATATTTATTATTCTAATAATAATCATATTTATAATTTATTAATTAGATATATTATTTGATTTTATTTCCACAATAAGGGCAATATGTATAGCTAGAATCTACAATCTTTCTACAATTATTACATACATTATTTAAGTTATAATAATCCTGATATCCATTATTAACTTCATTTAAATCCCAATAAGTTAAATCAATATTTTCTTCTCTTTCTATCATCTTTCCTTTTTCTTTAGAAATTGAAAATACCTTCTTACAACTTTCACATTCTACATAATATTTTTCATTCCATTTAAAAATAGGTATAAAAAAGAAATGGAAAAATTCATAATGCTTTATAACTCTTCCATTAGTTACTCTATTACAACTCTTACATATAAAATTACTAATTATTTTAATTTCTTTTTCTTTATTTTCTATGCCAAAGATACCTATAAAAAACATATTATTCTCCTTGCTTATACTTATAATATTATTTTTATTGTATCATTATTTTAAAAAATAAGAAGCTAGAATAATTATTAATTCTAACTTCTTATCATATTTCTATATGTTTTTTTACTATATTACTATTATTAATTACTTTACTTTCTAATATGCTATGAAAATTAGCATTTACTTCCAATTTAATTATCATTAAAGCTTGCTCCTCTGTAATTATTTTTTTAATAAGTAGAAAAATAATAGTAATTTATCCTTTATTTTTATTGAATTCATATTTTAATTTTTCCCAAGTATTACTGATATCATTTTCAATTTTTCTTGTAAGTAATATCTTTTCTTCTTCTGTATATCTTCCTGAATTATTTACATCTTGCTTCTTATAAAATAATTGCCTAACTGATTCATTAAAGCTACAGTGTTTACTTCTATCTACTCTAAGCATAATTCTTCCTCCTTTCAAATTAATATTCTATCTATATTATATACCTTTTTACTTATTTTTTGTTACAATTTATAGTCAATTTAACATATTTAATTAAATTTTAAGATTTTTATTGTTTAAATTATCGATTTAAATCAATAAAACTTAATTATAGAACATTATATTCCTAAGCCTTTGCATAGTTCCATTTTATGTAAAAAGAGCTTTAGAATAACTCCAAAGCTCCTTTTAAAAACTTCTTTATTAATCTATACTTGCACCTAATTCTATTGCTAATTTATTTAGTTCAAAATAATCTTTTTTACCATACTTTTTTATAGAATTTAAAACTTCTTCTATAGTAATGATATTTAATTTTTTAATTAAGAAACCAAGTAATATCATATTAGCATTTCTTTTATCACCAAGTTCTTCAGCTTTTGATTCAGCATCTATTTTATATGATTCTATGCACTCCAAGGCATTTTCACCCTTTACCATATCTGAATCTATTATTATAATTCCATTTTTCTTTATTGACTTACTAAACTTTTCTAAAGATGGCTTATTCATCACAACAATTATATCTGCTTCTGATATTACTGGAGATCCAACTTCTTCATCAGAAATTATAACTGAACAATTCGCAGTACCACCTCTCATTTCAGGTCCATAAGATGGCAACCATGAAACATTAAGTCCCTTATCCATAGCTGCAAAAGCTAAAAATTTACCAGCTGTTAAGATTCCTTGTCCACCAAAACCAGCAAATATAATTTCTTTTTTTATCATTCTATTTATCCTCCTTACTTAAATCTTTTTTTACACCTAAAGGATAATATGGCATCATATTTTCTCTAAGCCACTTTAAAGATTCTTGTGGAGATAAACCCCAGTTAGTTGGACATGTAGATAAAACTTCTACAAATGAATATCCTAAACCATTTATTGAATTAATAAAAGCCTTCTTTATTGCTTTTTTAGCCTTTGTTAAATTTGGTATATTATCAACGCTTACTCTTTCAACATAAGTTGCACCATCTAATGTAGATATCATTTCAGAAACTCTTATTGGATAACCCTGAAGTTTAAAATCTCTTCCATATGGAGATGTTTCTGTAATTTGCCCTTCTAGGCTAGTTGGTGCCATTTGTCCTCCTGTCATACCATATATGCAATTGTTTACAAAGATAGTTACAATATTTTCTCCTCTTGCTGCTGCATGAACAACTTCTCCTGTTCCTATTGCAATTAAATCACCATCTCCTTGATAAGTGAAAACTACTTTATCTGGATTTGATCTTTTTATTCCTGTAGCAACTGCTGGTGCTCTACCATGTGCTGCTTGAAACATATCACAAGCAAAATAATCATATGCAAGTACTGAACATCCAACTGATGCAACTCCTATAGTCTTATCTAATACTCCTAATTCCTCTATAACTTCTCCTACTAATTTGTGAATTATCCCATGAGTACAACCAGGACAATAATGTGTTGGCACATCTAAAAGTGCTTCTGTTGGTTTATAAACTATTGTCATCTTCTATACCTCCAATAATAGATTTTATATATTTGTATATCTCATCTACTGTTGGTATTATTCCGCCTGTTCTACCATAAAATCTAACTTCTTCTTTTCCATTTACAGCTAGTTTTACATCTTCAACCATTTGTCCACAATTCATTTCTACAGATAAATACCCATTTTTACTTTTACCTAAAGTCTTATTAAAAGCCTCATTAGGAAATGGCCAAGTAGTTATAGGTCTTATTAAACCTAGATTTAATCCTTCTTTTTTTGCAAGACTTATAACACTTTTGCATATTCTAGATGTTATTCCATAAGAAACTAATATTAGATCACAAGAAGTCTCGCAATTATATAATTCATATTTAACTTCATTTTCTCTTATTACTTTATATTTTTCTTGAAGTTTTATATTAAGTTCTTCAAGCCTTTCTGGGTTTAGTTCTAATGAATTTATTATATTATGTTTACTTCTCTTTCCTAACCCATTAGCTGCCCAAGTTTTCTCAGGTAACTCTCTTTTTATATTTTCTTTAAATTCAATTCCTTCCATCATTTGACCAAGCATACCATCAGCCATAATCATTACAGGAGTCCTATATATATCACTTACATCAAAGGCTTCTGAAACTAAATCTATCATTTCTTGAATAGACGCTGGAGCATACACTGGCAAATTAAAATCTCCATGTCCTAATCCCTTATTTATAAATAAATAATCTGATTGAGCAGGTTGTATTCCTCCAAGTCCTGGCCCACATCTAACTACATCAACTATCACACAAGGCACTTCAGCTGCTGCTAAATATGAAATACCTTCTGTCATAAGACTTATTCCTGGACTAGATGATGATGTCATACATCTAACCCCTGTTCCCCCACAACCATATACCATATTAATAGCTGCAATTTCACTTTCAGCTTGTAAAAAA
>JAEZAL010000038.1 GCA_023427705.1 Bacillota bacterium
ATATTCTATAAATAAATATATAAAGATATATGATTATAACTTCTTAAAAATTGCACTTGCTGATGCTAAATGTAATTATGTATGTTCCATTATTGTATAACAATCTTATTCAAGAAAAGAAATAGAGGAAGATTTGTTAAAAGAAAATACTATAAATTTATCAGTATCATCACAAGAATTATAAAGAGCATTTAAATAATATTTATAAAGATAAATATTATGCGGTTTTAAATTATATAGAAGGAATTTTACATTTTATAGATTTTAACAAAATTTTAATATATGAAGAAAGTGATTTTTTTGATATGGATTATTTAAATTTAAAAGGTGCTAAAAAAAACTAGCGATATATTAAATGGAATAGATTTTTATGTTTAAGTTTTTTTAAGTGACAAAACAACATTTGGTAAATGATAAATTTAAAAATATTATTTTAGGAGGTAATGTTATGAGACTAAATCAAAATATGCAATCTTTAAATGTGTATAGAAATTACAAGAAAAACTTAGTTACTCAATCTAGAGCACTAGACAGAATAAGTACTGGAACAAAGATCAATTCTGCTAAAGATAATCCCAATAAACTTGGGCAAAGTGAAGGACTTAGATTACAAATTAGAAGTCTCCAAATGGCTGAAAGAAATATCCAAGATGGTGTATCCATGATGCAAACAACAGATGGAACTTTATCTGTTGTTGGTGAGTCTTTATTGAGACTTAAAGAGTTGAATATTAAAGCTGCTGGAGTAACTAGCGAAAGCGACTTAACTGTTATTCAAGTTGAAATAGATAATATTAAGGAACATATTGATTCAACAGTTAACAATTCAAGTTTTAATGGTGTGAAATTATTAAATTCTAATAAGGTTACTAACAATGATGATCCATATTATTTAAATCATCAAGTTGGTGCTAATATTAAAGAAGAGATAAATATACCAGTATTTAATATTGGTACTGACATGTTAGTAGATGCACAAGGAAATTCATTAAAGAATATAGATGTAACTGATACTAATAAATTAAATGAAAATTTAAGTATTATTGATGCAGCTTTAAGCACAGTTAATTCTATAAGAAGTAGATATGGAGCAATTCAAAATAGGATGGAAACTTCATCTGAAAATTTAAATGGAGCTTCATTTAATTTAGAAACGGCTGAAAGTAGAATAAGAGATAGTGATGTAGCTTTAGAGATGGCTGAATATGCAAGGACTTCAGTCCTACATGAAACATCAATTGCATTAATGCAACAAACTAATAATTTTCCTAAAGATATATTAAGAGTACTTGAAAATTTAAAATAGTTTGTTGATAGAGAAGTTACAAAACTTCTCTTTTTTGTTGGTTTTAAGGAGATAAGATAAAAAAATATCATATAAGAAAAAGTAATATTTCTATTAAGAAAATTAAATTAAAATTACGAAAAAATTACAAAAATATTAAGAAAAAAACGAAAAATGTAGAAAATTTATGTCTGTTTTATATAAAAATATTATAGTAAAATAATTTATATTAAATTATAATGTAAATAGAGGTAATTTTTTGAAGAAATGTGAATTTAATAATTGTAGTTTTTTAGGGAAGATAAAAATGTGCATGAAAAATACACAATATATTGTAGATTAAGGGGAGGAGTTTATGAATATTAGTAATGATGCCTCAATGCAACTAATTAAATTAGGCTTAGATGCTTCAGCATTAAGAGGTAAAGTTGTAGCCAATAATATGGCAAATATAAATACTGAGAATTTTAAAAAATCCTATGTATCATTTGAAGAGAATTTAACTAATGCTACTAATGAATTTAGTTTAAAAAGAACTAAAAAAGTGCATTTGAATGGGGAATTAAATGATTCTTTGATATCTGTTAAGGAAGATAATAGTACAAGTATGAGAACAGATGGAAATAATGTTGATATGGATTTAGAAAAAGTTAATCAAGCTGCTAATACTTTAATGTATAATGCATTAATAACTCAAGCAAATTCAAAGCTTTCAATGACTAAAAGTGTTATATCAGGAGGTAACGTTTAATTATGGGATTATTTAATACTATGAGAATAAGTGCAAGTGGATTATCTGCTGAAAGACTTAGAATGGATACTATAACATCTAATATGACAAATGCAACAACTACTAGAGGGGAAGATGGAAAGCCTTATATTAGAAAGATTGCTGTATTTCAAGAAAACTTAGATAAAGAGAAGGGACTAAATGGAGTTAAAGCGGTGGAAATAGTAGAAGATGAATCACCATTAAAAAATGTGTATGATCCGACACATCCAGATGCAGATGAAAATGGCTATGTAACTATGCCAAATGTAAATTTATTAAATGAGATGGCAGATATGATTTCAGCATCTAGATCATATGAGGCTAATGTAGATACACTAAATGCTACAAAAAGTATGTTTACAAAAACATTAGAATTGGGGAGGTAGATAAGGGTGATAATTAATAATTTTGTTCCACTAGAAAACATTTTTGAAAGTACTAGTACATCCAGTACTAATGGAAAGAGTCCTTTAAATACATTTCAAAACGTTTTAAAGGAAAATCTTGATAAAGTTAATGAAAATCAAGTAGCTGCAGACAATATAACTACTGATTTTATTTCAGGCAAGGATGTTGAAGTCCATGAAATGATATTAAGCATGGAGGAAGCTAAGATGTCACTTCAACTAGCAATTCAAGTAAGAAATAAAGTTGTAGAGGCAGTACAAGAATTAAATAGAATGCAATTGTAATACAAAGGAGTGCTATTATTAATGGATAAGCTTAAAGAGAGTCTTAGTAAGTTATGGGAAAAGTTTAACACCTTTAATAAGGGTATAAGAATAGCGATAATTGCAACTATAATTACTTTTGTTATTGCAATTGTATCAGTATTTTTTTATAGCTCAGCTACTAAGTATAAAGTTTTATTTTCTAACTTGGAGGCAACAGATGCACAAGTTGTTATCAATAAGTTAAATGAGAAAAAAGTTGATATGAAGATAGAAGGCGATACTATACTAGTTCCTAAAGATCAAGTTGATGAACTTAGATTAGAACTAGCTCCAGAACTTTCTGATGGAAGTAATGGATATGAACTTATGGATTCAGGGAGTTCTTTTGGAATGACTGATGAAGAGTTTAAATTAAAGAAATTAAGAATGCAGCAGGGGGAATTAGAAAAAACAATAAAAAGTTTTCCTCAAATAGAAACTGCAAGAGTACATATAACACCTTCAAAGGATTCTGTTTTTGTAGAAGATAAAGAGCCAGGAAAGGCAGCAGTATATTTGAAGTTATCATCAGACAAAAAATTAAACAAAGAGCAAGTTAAATCAATAGTAGCTCTTGTTTCTAGAAGTACAGAAAATGTTCCAGAGGAAAATATTGAAGTTGTAGATAGTAATATGAATTTATTAACAGAAGGTTAATTCGATGAAGACACTGCTGTTGTAAGCTCTGAAACTATAGAACAACAATTTTCATTAGAGAAAAAATACGAAGAAGAACTTCAAAAATCTATTGTTCAATTATTAGAACCAGTTGTTGGTAAAGATAAAGTTAAAAGTTCAGTAAATGTTGATTTAGATTTTGATTCAAAACAAAAAACTGAAACATTAATAGATCCAAACAAAGTAATAGTAAGTCAGCAAGTAATAAAAGAAATCAATGGTAGTGAAGTAGGGGAAGGAAGTGGTAGCCCTGTAGACAATAATATGGAAAATACTATAGAGGATACTACTAATAATACTACATCATCTAGAGATGAGGTAAATACAAATTATGAAGTTGGAAAGACTGAGACAAAGACAATAAGTGCACCAGGCGAAGTTAAAAGATTGACAGCTTCAGTATTTATAGATGGAAATATTGAAGGAAATGTTCAAAATGCATTAGAAGTGTCAGTTGCAAATGCCATTGGATTGAATACTGAAAGAGGAGATAGTGTTTCAGTAGTAGGAATGACATTTGATCCAATTACCAAGGAAGAAGCTCAAAATGAATTCGATAGAATTAATGAAGAGTTAGCTAAAGACAATAGAAATAAAATTATTTTATATTCTGTGTTAGGACTTATAGGTTTAATAATAGTTATAGTAATTTTAGTTATTATTAGAAGAAGAAATAAAAATACTGAAGAAAAGGAAAATTTATTAGATGTTGTAATTGATGATAGGATTTCCAATGAAGAAGATGAAAAAATGGCAAGTATTAATTTCGAAACTATTAATCCTAAGGCACATATTGAAAATGAAATAAAGAAATATGCTACTGAAAAACCAGATCAAGTTGTAGATATAATTAAAGCTTGGTTGGCTGAAAATGAGAGGTGATAATATGGCAAGAGAATCAGTTAAGTTAAATGGAGTGAAAAAGGCAGCTATATTATTCATAACCCTTGGGCCAGAGGCATCATCTGGTATTTTGAAAAAGTTGCCAGAGTCTGAAATTCAAAAAATTACTTATGAAATAGCAAATATTTCTACTGTATCAGCAGATCAAAGACAAATTATTTTAGATGAATTTTTAGAGATGAATAAAGCAAGAGATTATATTATTGAGGGTGGAATTGATTATGCCAGAACTCTACTTTCAAGAGCTTTAGGAACTCAAAGAGCAAATGAAATATTAAGTAAGGTTACTGAAGCAACACAACAATATAGACCTTTTGCTATTGCTAGAAAGGCTGATGCACACCAGTTGTTAAATGTTATAAGTTATGAGCATCCACAAACTATTGCTTTAATACTTTGTTATTTACAACCAGATAAAGCAGCTCAAGTACTTTCAGAACTTCCAGAAGATACTCAAAGTGATGTAGCTTATAGAATAGCTACAATGAGTAATACTTCACCTATGGTAATTAAAGAAATAGAAAAGGTTTTAGAAAGTAAATTAAGTAGCGTTGTAAGAAGTGAAATGACTGCTTTAGGAGGAGTTGAATCATTAGTTGATATTTTAAATCAAGTAGATAGAACTACTGAAAAGAATATTACTGAAAGTTTAGAAAGAGAAGATGCAGAGTTAGCTGATATAGTTAAGAGTTCAATGTTTGTATTTGAAGATATTATTACACTTGATGATATATCTATTCAAAGAATCCTTAGAGAAGTTGATGGTAAAGAACTTGCTCTTGCACTTAA
>JAEZAL010000084.1 GCA_023427705.1 Bacillota bacterium
AAAAGGCACTATATAGTGCCTTTTTTCTATAGATGTTTAATTTTTTTATATAATGAACTACCAAATGCAAAAACTATTCCAATAACGGTGCATGCAGAAAATAATAATATTATATTACCTACAAAACTTCCTATTAATATTCCTATTCCAGCTCCTAAAAATATCCCCTTTGCTAACCTGTCATAGTCTTCATCTGATAAAAATAACTTTTCCATCCCTACCACTCCTACTATAATAGAATTTATTTACATTATAGTTGATACTTCTTAAATAATCCTTAAGCAAAACTTAAGGTAAGATTAAATAAATACTTATAGATTAATATAAAATAAAAAAGCTAACTAAATTAATAGTTAGCTTTACCTGGTGGCTCGACCAGGAATCGAACCAGGGACACGAGGATTTTCAGTCCTCTGCTCTACCGACTGAGCTATCGAGCCTCAACGATATTTATTTTATTAAATTTTTAATTCCATGTCAATATTTTATTCTATATTTATAAGTAAATAGTTATTTTTATAATAAGTATAAAATATACTAAACTATAGTATTATTCGGAGTGTGTTATGAAGTATATAATTTTTATTTTACTAATTTCATCTATAGTCTTTATTTATTTTTATTATAATAGAAAATTAGAACTAATAAAAAAGCAATTATTCATTACTAGAAATCAATATTTTACATTAAGAAATAAATATGATAATAACAAAAAAAATATAGATAGCTTATCAATTAAATTCTCTATACCTAAATATAAAGCTGGAACATTGAAAGCTAACTCTTTTTTATATTTATCCCCCTTTTTCTCATCACATATACTTATGTCTATAAATACTGACACTGAAATAGGAATTTTAGACTGTGCTGAACTTAATAATGAACAATGGTTTTATATAAACATACCTAGTAAAAGTAACATAAACAATAGAGGATGGGTGAACTCTAGCAATATATCAATATTTTTTAGTACTTCCTCTTCTATAGTTAAAGTAAATTAAAAGGTTAGGAGCATTCAACTCCTAACCTTTTTATATAGTCATTATCATGTAAATTAAATATATAATAATTATTATTATAAATGGTAAATTAAAAACTTTTTCCTTGCTATTATCATGTTCTATCAGCATATTGCCTTCTAATAATGTTCTTTTAGATTTAAGCTTTTCTAAAGCATAAATTATTAAAAATACAAATATGGAAAAAATAATAGCAATAACCCCATAAACCACTAAAAGTAAAATTTTTTCTCCTGATGTTACGTTCTTTAGATTAAACTCAGTAGCTTCAGCTGCAATTGGTAAATTATCCGAAATTATTTTAGTTATTTTAGCAAATGTTATTGAAGTACCATTAATTATAAAATGAAGTATCATTGACGCATATATACTATTAGTAATTCTAACTACTAAGGCAAATACAAATCCTAAAACTGCAGCATATAAAAATTGCTGCGCATCTAAGTGAAATATTCCAAAGAACAATCCAGTAATTGCTGCTGCTAAGTATTTATTTATATTTTCATAACCTGAAAGTACAATACCTCTTATAGTAACCTCTTCCGTTATGGATGGTAATAAAGCTACCAATCCTAGTAGCAATATATATGGAGTAGATGTTATTTCATATATAAAAGACCCTACTTCATTATTGAAAAAGAACGTAGATATTAAAGAAAGAAAAGTCATAACAGGTTGAACAACAAATCCTAATAAAATTATTAATAAAGTATCTCCCCAATTTAACCTATTTAATTTTAATGTATGTTTGAATGAAGATTTTGTAACTAATAAGTATATTACTGCCGGTATTAGAAATAATATTAGGTGATTAAATAATAGAATTAATCTAATATCTCTTATTCCTAAAATATTATATATTGGACTTAAAAAATATGGCCCCAGTATTTCTATAATAAGTATAGCTAAAAAATATATATTTGCTCTAAGAACTTTTTTCATATCTTCTCCTTATCTATATAATTAATTTTTCACATTTTGATGCTCATAACTTTTGAACAGTATTCCTCTATAAAATCATTCTTACTACTTAATGTATAATAATTTTATTTATTGTAAATAATTATAAATGAAGCGAGAAAGTTTCCACAGTTAATCGCCTCTCCCCCATTTTATTTATATACGAAAATAATCCCCTATTTGTTTTAACTAACATAAGGGGATTATTGATTTTAATAATTCCTTATTAACTCTTTTCTTAAAATATTTAATGCATTCATTGTAGCTTTTCTTCTTATAGCTTCTCTATCACCAGTAAGGTTAAGTTTTTGTACTATTGTTTTCCCTTTAATAAATATTCCAATATAAACTAACCCTACAGGTTTTTCATCAGTTCCACCTTCTGGTCCTGCTATACCCGTTGTTGATATTGCAATGTCTGTATTAGCTACATTGGCCATTCCCTCAGCCATTTCTTTAGCAGTTTCTTCACTAACTGGCCCAAATGTATTTATAGTCTCTTCATTAACTCCAAGTCTATTTATTTTAGCTTCATTTGAATAAGTAACTGCACCTTCTTTAAAAACAGCTGATATTCCAGGATAGGATATTAGTGTAGATGAAACCATTCCTCCAGTACAAGATTCAGCAATAGAAATAGTTAAGTTTTTTTCACACAATAGTTCTGCAACAACTACATCTAATGATTTTTCTCCCTCTCCATATATATATTCTCCAAGAACGCTCTTTATTTCTTCACACTTAGAATTAATTAGCCTATCACATATTTCCTCGCTTTCATCCTTAGCTGTAACTCTTAAAGTAACTTCATAATCTTTAGCATATGGAGCAACAGTAGGATTAATACTGTTTTGTATTATATCATCTGCTTTCTTTGCCATTAGACTTTCACCAATTCCAAATAATCTTAAAGTTTTTGACTTTATAATTTTTCCTGTTAAATCAGAAAGGAAGCTTACTACATGATTTGTAAACATAGCTTTCATTTCTTTTGGTGGCCCTGGTAAAATTATCAAAATCTTATTATTTTCAGATATTATGGCTCCTGGTGCTGTTCCCTTTTCATTTGGAAGTACAATTGATCCTTCTGGAAAATATGCTTGATTTTTATTTGCTTCTAATATTTCTTCATCTTTAATATCTAAATACTTTTTTATCCACTCTAATGATGGCTCATGAAGTATCATCCTCTTATTAAAATATTTTGCTCCTAACTCCTTAGTTAAATCATCTTGAGTTGGTCCCAGCCCACCTGTTGTTATTATTATGTCACATCTATTAAACGCTTCTTTAAATGAATCCAGTACTCTTTCTTTATTATCACCTATTACACTTTGATGGTATACATCTATTCCTAAAGCTGCTAGTTCTTTAGATAAAAACTGTGCATTAGTATTAACTATATCACCTAATAATAATTCTGTTCCAATTGATATTAATTCAGCTTTCATTTTTTCCTCCTAAAAATAGATTATATTAAATATTTTACCATAAATTATAAAAGACAATTAATAAATAAAATGAGACCAATATAAATATTAATATTATATATGGTCCCATTTCAAAGTTTTAATAAATTACTTACTACCCTTGTTTATTTACATTTATATAGTATTTTCCTTCTGTATCAATTCCCTCATTTAATATAGAAAACTTACAATCTCTTAGCATAGAAGTTATAATATTTATATTTTCTTTTTCTACATTATCTAATGTTATAGTGAAATTATCATTTTCATCTACAACCCTCATATAATCAAATATATTACTATACTCACTAAGTCCCAACTGCCCATTTATATTCATTCTATAATCTGGCATAGTATTCCTCCTAAGCTTTTTCATTTGTAGTAAAATATTATATTCATTATTTTTTCACATATATTGTTATTTATGCATGTTATTTATAATTAATTTTTGGCATTATCTTCTATTATCTTTTTAGCCTCTGCTTCAGGAACTTCTTCATATCTTTCAAATTCACTTGTAAAACTTCCTCTAGCTTGAGTCATAGATCTTAAATCAGTAGCATACTTAAACATTTCTACTAAAGGAACTTCTGCATTAACCTTTTGAAGATTATCATCTTGCTCCATTCCTAGGACTCTTCCACGTCTCTTATTAATATCACCTATTACATCTCCCATATATTCATCTGGAACAAAAATTTCTACTTTCATTATAGGCTCTAATAATATTGGTTTAGCCTGTTCTAACCCCTTCTTAAATGCAATAGAAGTTGCCATCTTAAATGCCATTTCTGAAGAGTCAACTGGATGATATGAACCATCATGTAATATAGCTCTTAAACTAACTACTGGGTACCCAGCCAGAACCCCTTTATCCATACACTCTCTTAAACCCTTTTCAACTGCAGGTATAAAGTTTCTTGGAACAACACCTCCAACAACATTATCTACAAATTCTAAATCTGTTTCTCCATCTTTTCTTGGCTCAAATTTAATCTTTACATCCCCGTATTGTCCATGTCCACCTGATTGCTTTTTATGTTTTCCTTGAACATCAGCTGTTCCTTTTATAGTTTCTCTATATGGAACTTTTGGTGTTCTTAAAATTACTTCTGCTCCAAACTTATTTTTCAACTTACTAGCTATAACTTCTAAATGAGATTCTCCAACACCTGAAATAATAGTTTCAGCATTTTCAGTATCTCTTGTTACTGTAAATGTAGGATCTTCTTCTAATAATTTTTGAAGTGATGATGATATTTTATCTTCATCTCCTTTTGATTTTGGAAGAGCTGCCATTGAAATATTAGGTTTTGGGAAATTCATCTTATCATATATAATTTTATTATTTATGTCACATAATGTATCTCCAGTTTCAGTATATTGTAACTTTGCAACTGCAGCTATATCACCAGCTACTACTTCCTTTGTAGGTATTTGATTTTTACCTCTCATAAAGAATACATTTGCTAATTTTTCTGTCTTATCTTTATTACTATTAACTACAGTTATTTCATTAGTTAATCTTCCTGTAATTACTCTAAATAAAGAAATTTTTCCTACAAAAGGGTCTGCTATTGTCTTAAATACTAAAGAAGAAAATGGTTTTTCTTCATCAAGACCTATGAAAACCTCTTCATCAGTCTTAACATTAAGTGCTTTTTGCGGAATCGCATACTTAGGTGATGGAAAACATTCTACAACATCTTCGAGAAAACATCTCATACCAATTACTTTTGATGCACTTCCACACATTACAGGTGCTATGTCTCCTGATGCACATCCTTCAATTAATCCATGATATATTTCTTGATCACTTAATTCACCTTCACTAAAATACTTATCTAATAATTGCTCATCTGTTTCAGCAACAGCCTCCATTATCATTCTTTTACATTCGTCTATCTTATCTAATAATTCTTCTGGTACATCTATTTCCTTTATTTCTTTTGTTTTAAAATCATGAATTCTAGCTTTTTTAGAAATTACATTTATAACTCCCTTAAATTCATCCTCTACTCCAATTGGATATTGAACAGGAACAACACTTATTCCAAACTTCTCTTTTAATTGTGCTAGTGTTTTATCATAACTTGAATTTTCTCTATCTAATTTATTAATAAAAAATGTTCTTGGTAACTTTATTTTATTACAATAATCCCAAGCCTTTTCTGTTCCAACTTTTACTCCAGATACTCCTGACACAACTATTGTTGCAACATCAACAGCTCTCATTCCTTGAATAAGCTCTCCTGAAAAGTCGAAGTATCCAGGTATATCTACTAGATTGATCTTAGTATATTCAAATTCTATTGGTGCTATAGATGCTGAAAGTGAAATTCCTCTCTTTTTTTCTTCTGGATCAAAATCTGAGATTGTTGTTCCATCTTCTACTTTTCCTAGCCTATCTGTATTTCCTGTATGAAATAACAACGCTTCTATTAATGATGTTTTTCCTGATCCTCCATGTCCTATTAATCCAACATTCCTTAAATTTTCTATCGTATAACTTTTCATACTCTCTCATAATACTTAAATAAATATTATGATTCCACCTGCCTTTCATTTAAAATCTAATTAGTTTTGTATTAATGCATTGTTTATTATATTTATTAAATTCTTCTGTACATAAATTTTAAATCTCTGGTACTTATAATAAGTATCTTAGGTAATTTATACTCAAGATTTATGTTAATTATAGAATAACATAAATTTATCATAATTTCCAGAATATTCAGTTTATTTGTGTATGTATGATATACATTATTTTATTAACATTTAACATGTGCAAGTACAGTAATATGCTTATTTCTCACATTTTAATTTTTAACAGCTTATAGAATTGTTAATCACTTAAAAAGTTAAATTTATGTAAACTGACAACCTATATTCTATTAATATTCCTTATTATATATATTTATCATTATATTGAAAAAAATTCATATTAATTCTTAATTATTTTATAAATGAAAAAAAAGACTATATCTTAAAGAAGATATAGTCCCGATAATATCAATAATTATATTATAACACCTACTCCAGGTCCTAATGGTAATCCGAATATATACCATATTACAAGTAAAATTGTCCATCCAATTAAAAATGCTATAGAATAAGGTATCATTGTAGTAATTAATGTTCCTACTCCTGACTTCTTATCATACTTTTCTGCAAAAGCAACTATTAGAGCAAAGTAACTCATAAGCGGAGATATAATATTCGTAGAAGAATCCCCTATTCTATAAGCCATTTGTACTAATGCAGGTGATGTTCCTAAATTCATTAGCATAGGTATGAAAACTGGAGCCATTATAGCCCATTTTGCAGAAGCAGATCCCATAAATAAATTTATAAAAGCAGTTAATAAAACAAATGCTATTATTAATGGAATACCAGTAAAACCTATACCTTCTAAGAAATTAGCTCCATTAACAGCAATTACAACACCAATATTTGTATAGCTAAAATATTGAACAAATTGAGCTGCAAAGAAAACTAATACTATATATCCACCCATTGTTGACATACTTTTTCCCATTAAACTTATTACTTCTTTATCACTTTTAATAGTTTTACATCCAATTCCATATGCAACTCCCGGAATAAAGAATAATAAAGAAATAATTACAACTATAGAATCCATAAAAGGAGAATTCAATATTTCATTAGTTTCTGGGTTTCTTAATACTCCATTAGGTAATAATGTTATTCCTATTAATATTATAAATATCAATGTTGCTATTCCAGCAAATTTCAATCCTCTTTTTTGCTCTAAAGTAATATCTGTTAAAGTTGCTTTTTCATCACCTTTATACTCACCAAGTTTAGGCTCTACTATTTTTTCAGTAATGATTGTACCAATTAGAGTTATTACAAAAGTAGAAACAATAATAAAGTACCAGTTATCTGCTGTTCCAACAGAAGCTGTTGATGAAAATAATTTAGCGCCTTCAGTAGAAATCCCTGCTAATAAAGCATCAGTTGGTCCAGCTAGTAAATTAGCACTATATCCACCAGATACTCCTGCAAAGGCTGCAGCTAATCCTGCCATTGGATGTCTTCCAAAACTTAAAAAAACTATTGCGCCAAGTGGTACTAATACAACATATCCCGCATCTGATGCTATACTAGACATAACACCAGCAAATACAACAACTACAGTAATTAATCTTTTAGGTGTACTTGTAACTAGCTTAGTTAGTAATGTTCCTATAAGGCCTGTACCTTCTGCAACACCAACTCCAAGTAGAGCCACTAAAACTGTTCCAAGTGGTGCAAAGCTAGTAAAATTTTTAACTGCTGATGTAAACATATATCTAATTCCTTCAGGAGTTAATAAGCTTACGACCTTTGCTGTCATTTCTTTTATTTCCATCGTTGTTCTATCTAATCCCGTATATGTTACAGAAACCCCCATCTTAGCCATTACTGCTGATACAACAATAATAATTGCACAAAGTATAACAAAGATAGTAGCTGGATGTGGTAGCTTATTACCAACTCTTTCAATTGCCCCTAAAATCCCCCCATTTGACTTAAGCTTTTTTTCTTTCGTTTTCATATGTTGTCCCCCTTACATTGCAAATTAAATTATGTAAAAATTTCATTATTTTATCAATTCAAATTTGTGTATTTTTTGTATAAACACATTCATATTATATAATCACATTACTTTTATTTCAAGTTTTTATAGTAATTTTGTTTAAATTTAATAAAATTATTATAATAATTTTATTAATATATTACCAAATTCTATATTAGCTTAAAAAAATATAAGTTAGGATATAATATTATATATAAATTAATATATTAATTTGTATTTATTAATTTATTATATATTGAAGGAGGTTTTTATAATACTTGCATTAAAAGCTATTTTCTTCATTTCATTTATAGTTAACCTATTTATTATATTTATAATAATTCTATTTGGTATAAAAAGACCTGAAAAAACATTATCTTGGATTTTAATCTTAATTATTTTACCCCCAGTTGGATTAATATTATTTATTTTCTTAGGTCGTAATTGGAAGATTAATACTCTAGATAAAAAATCAAAGGAAAAAACACTTCAGCTAATTACTTTTACTAAATCAAAGAAAAATTATATTTTAAATGAGTATGAATCTATAATTAACTTGATAGCTGCAACTTCTTATTCTCCTTTATTTATTAATAATAAAGTAACCATACTTGATGGTGGAATAAATAAATTTAAGATTTTAAAAGAGAAGTTAATGAATGCTACTAATCATATTCATCTTGAATATTACATAGTTAAGAATGATCAAATAGGAAATGAAATAAAAGATATACTAATAAAAAAAGCTAAAGAAGGAATAAAAGTAAGATTTATTATAGATAAAGTTGGCTCTATAAAGCTTAATCGTAAATATATAAAAGAATTAGAAAATGCAGGTGTAGATGTTGTCTTTTATTCATATGTTTTAGCTCCATTTTTAAGACTTATAAATACTCAAATAAACTATAGGAATCATAGAAAAATAGTTGTTATAGATAGCAAAATTGCTTTTTTAGGTGGGATTAATATAGGTGATGAATATCTAGGACTAGGGAAAATGGGAAAATGGGATGATTGCCATATTATGATTGAAGGAGATTGTGTTTTAGGATTACAATCAGTATTCTTAGACGATTTCTCTAGCATAAAAAAGTATAATAATGAAGAAATCTCTATTTTAAATAATGTAGAAGAGTACTTTAGGAGTTTTAATCATAATGGTACTGTACCTATGCAAATAATAAAAAGCGGTCCAGATTCAGAATTCCCAAGCATCCTTCATTCACTAATAAAAATGATTAGTTCAGCAAAAAAATCTATAAATATTATTTCCCCTTATTTTATTCCTTCAGAAGGACTAATGGATTCATTAAAAATTGCAATTTTAAGTGGTGTTAACATATCATTAATATTTCCAGAAAAAGCTGACCACTTTGCAGTAAATAGAGCCTCTAAAACTTATTTGTATGAGCTGCAAAAAATAGGTGCTAAAATTTATTACTATAATAAAAATGCCTTTATACATTCAAAACTATTAACAGTTGATGAAAAGATATGCACAATCGGTACTGCCAATTTAGATATTAGAAGTTTTGAGTTAAACTATGAAATTAATACTATTATATACGATGAAGATTTAACTAAGGATTTTAATAATCTATTTGAAAATTTACTGAAGAATTGTAGACATTTTAGTTATATAGAATACGAAAATAGATCTATGTTTAATAAATTAATCGACGGGTTTGCCAGATTATTATCGTCAATATTGTAAGGACCAGTATTAACTGGTCCTATTTTTTCTAAATTTAAATCTCGAAAATATATCTACTATTATATATCCAAAAGCTCCTCCAGATGTATCTATTAATATATCTTTAAAGGCCATATTTCTACCTGGGATAAAATATTGATGAATCTCATCTGTACATGCATAAATAAATACAAAAATAATTAGAAATAATTTTACTTTTCTTGTATTAATATAATATCTCGTAACATTATATGCTAATAGAAACAATATCATATACTCTGAAAAATGGGCTACCTTTCTTACTATAAATGTTGCAAGTTCACCAAAATAATCATTTAATTCAATACCTATAAAACTAAATATTTTTAATACCAATTCGCTTTGATTACTTGAAATATCTCCAGGTTGATGTGACATTAAAAATATTATTATCATCCATGATATTAATAGAACCCAAGCTATCATCTTTTTGTGTTTCTCCATAATCCTCTCCTTCTGTTTATATTATAATTAATTTTTTTCAACTAAATATCTATTTATATATGCAAGTGATTGTTCTAAAATATTTTGACTTCCTTCTAAATCCTTAACATTAACCTCTAAATTATATATTTTTTGCTCTACTGAATTCATAATTTGTTTTATTTCATTTAAAAGCTTAGCTTCATAGGAAACTTGCATACCATCTAAATCAAAATAAACTTTTTTAGGTGCATCGCCACATTTTGTACATTGTATATATATATTATTTTTTTCGATATCCCTATAAACCTTAAATATATCATTAGAACAGTTAGAACAATTAGGCATTATTATATATTCATTATTAGCCATATCTATATTATATCTAGATTCACATTGAGAGCAAACTAATTTTAAATTATCTGCTTCACTTTCTAAGTGAAATCTATTTCCACTACATCCATCTTTCATACATACAACAGTTCTTATCATTTTTACTCCCCCTCATTAATCAGAAAGATTTTCTTTTACAATTTAATATGCTAAATTTTAATAATTTATTCTTAATTATTAAAATACATATGTAGTGGAAAGTAAAATAGACCTAAATTTTTTACTTAGGTCTATTAAGTATTTACCTATTCGGTACTCATTTCCTTTAACTTTTCTTCTATTTCTTTTATTAATTCATCTAATGTATTCGTATTCTTTCCTGCTAATACTAACTTTCTCTTTTCTAGCTTTAAATCTACTAATTTTTGCTCTAAGTCAGCCTTTTTGCTCATAATAACACTTCCCATCTAAGGATAAGACCTTAACATTTATATTGCTTTACTTAGTTATATATTAATTATATATTATTTTCTATGCTATTCCTATTTAAAGTTTTAGAGAATTTTTAAACTTTTTCTTCTTTTATCAACAAATAATTACATAATAATAAAAAAAAGAAGTTATGATAACATAACTTCTTGGTGGAGGTAAAGGGATTCGAACCCTTGACCCCTTGCGTGCAAGGCAAGTGCTCTCCCAACTGAGCTATACCCCCAAATATGGTGGACCTTCAGGGACTCGAACCCCGGGCCGACCG
>JAEZAL010000134.1 GCA_023427705.1 Bacillota bacterium
TCCCAAACAAGAGATTTTATAAATCTACTTCAGGGATATAAAAATGATATTTCTTATTTAAATGAAGACTTATCTATTGCTATAAATAAAGTTAGAGAAGATAAAAGAGACTTACAAGTAATTATTGATGACATATATAAAAAAGAAGAAATTTATAATAATTTAAAAGAAAATACTAATTTTATCTCTATTCCTGAAGGATGTATGGATATTTATGAATCTTTAACTGAATATTTAAATTCTTATTATGCCTACTTAATGTCTATTAAAGAAGCTGTTATATATGAAAAAACATCAAAAAATTCAGAAGATCTTTCTAATGAAATTAATAAACACTATAAAAATTCTACTTCAAAATTGAAGGATGCTTTATCAGCATACAGTAACTATGAAAGTAAATTAATAAATTTTTAGTATTAAAATATTTCTTTTGGTAATAATAATTTTTGGATTATTATTTATCCAAAAGGAGGTTATTTATGAAATATTTAAGAAAAACATCTATTTTATTAATAGCCCTTTTATTTTCAGCAAACATTAAAGTATTTGCTTATTGCAATACTATAGAAATGAGGAAGAATAATTTAAATGAAGAATTAAATGTAACACTAATAAATAATCCTAAGGAAGGAGCTATCGAAGTTTTTAGTCACAATGACAGACTAATTTATTTAACAAAAGAAGATTTAGACTTAATGGCAAAAATAGTATATGCTGAAAGTAAAGGTGAGCCCTATGAAGGCAAAATTGCTGTTGCATCGGTTATTTTAAATAGAGTTCTCAGTCCCGGCTTTCCAAATAGTATTAAGGAGGTTATATTGCAACCTCAAGCATTTTCTTGCGTAGTAAATGGTGAAATCAATGTTTCTCCTACAGAAGAATGTTACAATGCTGTATATGATGCTATTGATGGAAATGATCCAACCAACGAAGCTTTATTTTTCTATAATCCTGCTATAGCTACATGCTCATGGATGCAAGATGTTGAAAAGAATAATTCTAAAGCTATCGGGCAACACTTATTTTTCAATATAACTTATTAAAATTAATGGGAGCTGTTTTTTATAATACAGCTCCCTTTATATATAGAATATAATTTTACTCTTCAAAGGTTCCTTTTACAATAACCTTTCCGTCTTTAATCATTATCTTTCCCATAGCTATAACAGTTTTTATTTCTAACGTTTTCTCATCTACTAAAACTAAATCAGCATCTTTTCCGGCTTCTATAGATCCCTTATTTTTCAACTTTAATACCTTAGCAACATTTGAAGTTATAACTTTAAGTGCCTCTTCTATTGGTATATTATATTTTTCTATACATTCTTTTACTTCTTCATAGAGACTTTTAACACAACATATCTCTGCTTTAGTTAAATTTCCTTTATCATCAAATATAGGCATACTACCATTTCCATCAGATGAAAAAGTAACATTATCTACATTAGAATTATTTTTTATTAAAATGCTTAATGCTTCACTTGCTCTTAATTCTCCTGGTGCTAATTGATCTACTGGAGTGCTAGTCGTAAAATCTATGTATCCACCCTTATTAATATATTCTTCACCAGACTTAAATAAATCTCCATTTCTATTTATATGAGTTGGAAGCATTTGAGTTATTGGAATTTCTGTTTCATCAGCTAATTTAAATAAATCATCTATCTTTCTTACTCCATCTCCTAAATGAATATTTACTATACCTGATTTCCCTGATAATATTCCTCCAACTCTAGCTTGAGCTATAGATTGAACTAATTCAGTGTAACTCGCTTGAGAACTTCTGTTATCAGATATAGCTATTTCTCCAATTCCTATAACTTTATCTATTAGCATAATATCTTTTTTTATTGAATCTGTTAGTGTTTTTACAGGTATATCATAAGATCCAGTATAACAGTAAGTGGTTATTCCTTCTTCTTCTAAAGCTTTAGTTTTTGCTATTAGACTTGCCATATTTCTACAAATTCCATCTGTTCCTATACATCCAACAACAGTAGTAATTCCCGCTTTTGTTAAATCTGTTAGTTTTATTTCTGGAGTTCGCATTTTAAAACCGCCTTCTCCACCTGCTCCATTAATATGTACATGATTATCTATAAATCCTGGGAAAAGTAATTTACCTTTACCATCTATAACTTCTATATTTATAAAGTTTTCTGGTATCTCTAAATTATCATATATCCCTTCAATCTTATTTGATGATATTACTAAGTCTTTTTCTCCTAAATATTCCGGTGCATAAATTTTAATGTTTTTAATTACCTTTATCATTTAACCCTCCTATAATTTCATTATTTCTTTTATATAACTATTATTATATATAGAGTTAGGGTAATTTATTATAATTTCATTTGCATATTCCTTACTTTTTTCAATATCTATAGATTTATAAAGCAAAGCAGCTCTATAATATATTTCTTGCATGTAACTTCCATTCTTATAATCATTTATATACCTATTATAATTTTCAATAGCTTTATCTATATTTCCATTAGCTTCATATGAAGTAGCTAATAAGAAAATAATATCATCATCTAAATGGCTAACCATTTCTTTATATATTGTATATTCCAGTAATTTTGTTGCTTCTTCATATTTACCTTCTTCATAATAATCAGCTGCTTTAATATAATTTTCTTTTACTTCTTCTTCATTTAATATATTTACAGCTTTAATTTCTTTCTCTACATCTACTATTTTATTATTGTTTAATTCTTCATTTTCTTTTTTAGCATTACTATCAACTTGTATGATTTCAGGTTTAGAATTTAAATCAAAAATGTCTTCTCTCTTCAATATAATTCCAATTATTAAAATTGATATTATTACGATAACTATTGCAAATCTTAATAAATTTCCATTCTTACTTTTGTATTTATATATATTACCTAGTTTTTTATTAATTAGATTTGCTTCTTTATTGTTTCTATCTAATTTGACAACTTTATCAAGGCATTCCTTTACTTTTAAATTTTCACCTTTTTTTAAGTAACAAATTGCTAATGCATTGTTAACTTTTATTGTATTAAAATCACTCTCACTGCAAATTATTAAATTATCTATTGCTTCTGTTATATATAAGTTTTCTATCAAATCTTTTGCTTCTTCATATAATTCAAGTTTATAAAAATCATTTTCAGCATCTTTTAGATATGTACTAGATATTTCATCATTATTATAGTCTTTATTTATTCTCCATAAAGCTATAGCCTCTTCTAAATCTCCCCTTAAATACAAAAGAAGCCCTTTTAAATTAAGGACTTTGGAGTTTAATAAATCTCTAGATATCTCTTTTTCACATACTTCAATTGCCTTTTCTATCTTTCCATTATTATATAAATAAAG
>JAEZAL010000167.1 GCA_023427705.1 Bacillota bacterium
TAGAGCATGGGGAGAAAATATTGCATACATAAAAGGAATGACTGGTAATAGTGCTTTAGCAACTAGATTTATGGACAATTGGATGAATTCACAAGGTCATAAAGCGAATATATTATCAACTAACTTCAGTAGCATAGGAGTAGGTGTGTATAAGATAGGGAATGCTTATTATGCAACACAAGAATTTTATAATTAGTATATAAGAAAAAATGCATATAAATTGAATTTAATTAAGATAAATACTAGTTCTTCTCTCTAATGTTTAAAATCAAATTATTTACAATATATTATTTTAGTGATAATATATGTAAAAGATTGTTAATATTATAGACATAAGTAGTTGTTAGCAATATAATTTTAAAATAATTGGGGGGAGAGTATATGAATATTTTAGGAACAGTGACTATAGAGACAGATAGATTAATTTTAAGAAGATTTAAAACAGAAGATGCAGAAGCAATGTATAAAAATTGGGCATGTGATACAGAAGTTACAAAGTATCTAACATGGCCTGCACATAGTAGTGTAGATATAACTAAAGGCATTTTAGAAGAGTGGATTAGTGACTATAATAGTAATGATTCTTATAATTGGGCTATTATCTTAAAAGAAAATGGAGATTATCCAATAGGAAGCATAGGTGCTGTTGATAAAAATGAAAAAGTTAATATGGTTCATATAGGGTATTGTATAGGTAAGGATTGGTGGAATAAGGGAATAACATCGGAAGCCTTGGGTGCTTTAATTAAATACTTTATTGAAGAAGTTGGTGTTAATAGAGTAGAGTCTAGGCATGATCCTAATAATCCAAATTCAGGAAAAGTAATGATAAAGTGTGGCATGAAATATGAGGGAACTATGAGACAAGCAGATATTAATAACCAAGGAATATGTGATTATTCAATGTATGGAATTTTGGCTAAGGAATATTTTGATTTAAAATAGTTATTAACATTATAGAAAAAAGTAGTGTGGATAATATTAAATAAGCTGTGGATTTTAAAAAGATATAATATAGTGTGAATTATTTTGTTCATTCTATATATAAATAATATTTATAAGATGAAAAATTATAGGAGCTGTATTTACAACTCCTATAGTGTTCTTTTATAACTATTAAACAACTTGGAATATAAAGAATTTTAAGTAATAAGATTCATCAGAATTCCATAAAATCGGATGATCTGCACTTTGAGTTCTTATTTCTACTTGTCTTAAAGTTCTTCTAGCATCATGTGCAGCTTCTAGAACTGTTTTCTTTAATTGTTCTTCACTCATGTAATGAGAACAAGAGCAAGTTGCAAAGTAACCGCCTGATTTAACCATTTTTAAACCTCTAAGGTTTATTTCTTTATATCCTCTAATAGCAGATTTAATTGTATTTCTTGATTTTGTAAATGCTGGTGGGTCTAATATAACAACATCAAATTGTTTTCCTTCTCTTGACCAATCACCAAGAACATCAAATGCATTGTGGCATTCAAATTTTACTGTATCTTGTAAATTATTAAGTTCTGCATTTCTTATAGCACAATCTATAGCATGTTGAGATACATCAATACCTAATACTGATTTAGCACCTGCGATTCCAGCATTTAATGCAAAAGAACCAGTGTGTGTAAAGCAATCTAGAACATCTTTATCTTTACAAATTCTATGCATTGCTGCTCTATTTTCTTTTTGATCTAAGAAGAAACCTGTCTTCTGACCATTTTCTAAATCAACTATATATTTAACACCATTTTCAATTATTTCGATATTAGTATCGAAAGGTTCAGTTAAGAAGCCTTTAGTTTGCTCAAGACCTTCAATTTCTCTAGTCTTAATATCACTTCTTTCATAAACACCTTTAGCTCCAAATTCATCAACTAGTACCTTAACTATTAAATCTCTATATTTATCCATACCTAATGTTGATATTTGAATTACGTAATAATCCTCAAATTTATCTACTGTAAGACCAGGTAAGAAGTCAGCTTCACCAAATATAAGCCTACAAGATGAAGTATCTATAACAGTTTTTCTATATTCATATGCAGCTTGAAATCTTCTTTTAAAGAAAGCATAATCAATTTCTTCATTTATATCTCTAGTCATAATTCTTATTGTTATCTTACTTCTGTCATTAATATAACCTTTTCCTAAGAAGTAGTTTTTATGATTATATACTTCGACTATATCACCATTTTCATAATCACCATCATATTCATTAATTTCATCGATATATATCCAAGGTCTGCCTTGCTCAGCTCTTTTATTTTTTCCTTTATGTAAATAAAACTTACTTGCCATAATACAGCTCCTTCCGTAATAAGTTCTATAAAATTATAACATAATTGTAGATTAAGTATAGGGGATAGGGGGAAATACTTAAAGTAAAAATATAGGATGAATAATACTTTATTAAAAAAATATATTTAGAGTATAGAGAGTTTTAGGAGGATTTTTATGATATTTAAGGCAATTATAATACCAACTCCCAAAAGAGTGAGAAAATACTTAAAAAATACTTTAATTGAAATTAGATCTAAAAGTATTAGTAAAGAAGAGCCTAGCAAGGAATTAAAACATATCAATTTATCTAAAGATAGTTTTAAAAATTATAGTATAACCATGAAAATATTTTAAA